>QKIO01000297.1 GCA_003251015.1 Bacteroidales bacterium | reverse complement strand
GTAAAAACAGCTAATATAAAAACAGGCCACTTAAACTCATGTTGATACAAGGCCACAAAACTACCCATAAACACCGACGACATGGCTAATGGCAAGGTACGTAAGCGAAACGCAGCAAGCCAAGATTTAAAATTGATCATTTTAATGGTTCTCCAATTATATTTAAACAAAACTAACAATTGTTTCTTTTTCTAACAGGTTTAAAAAGGATTAGTTTACTCAATCCACACGCGTAACCCTAAAATGCTATATTAAATCGTGTATCACACAAAATATAATGGATGATAAAAGAGTTTTAATGTATAATAAGCAAATCATCACATCAAATATCCAAAAACTCAAGCTAGAACCTAGGATATATAGAAGAACTTGTGTTATTTTTGCATAAAAATGTTATCAATGGTAGACATTCAGTACAACACCTCCTTATTACCCTACAATACATTTGGCATCGATGTTAAAGCAGCTCAATTCGTTAGTTGCCTAACCATAGACGATATAAAAGAAGTCATAACCCTCATACATGATCAAAACCTCCCCTACCTAGTCATTGGCGGAGGAAGCAACCTTGTTTTCACCCAAGATTTTGATGGTTTAATCATATACCCTAAGCTGGATGGCATAAGCACCGTAAAACAAGACCAACAGCATGTATGGATAGAAGCAGGGGCTGGCGTGGTTTGGGATGACTTAGTCGCTTATACCGTGAATAAAAATCTACATGGACTAGAGAACCTTAGTTATATACCAGGACATGTGGGTGCATCACCCATTCAAAATATTGGTGCGTATGGCATTGAAGCCAAAGATAGCATTGAGGTAGTGAATGGCATTTACATTGATAACAAGCAATCATTTACGCTCACTAATGATGACTGCGAATTTGATTACCGTAATAGCATCTTCAAAAACAAACTAAAAAACAAAACCATTGTCACCTCGGTCATCTTCAAATTGGCTAAAAAAACAACCTTCAACCTGAGTTACGGAAACGTACTAGAAGAAGTAGAAAAATTGGGAGAAATAAACCTAAGTAACATCAGAAACGCCATCATTGAAATACGAAAAAGCAAACTGCCCAACCCAGAAGTAAATGGCAATGCAGGCTCCTTTTTTAAAAACCCCATCATCACCAAGGCATTATACACTAAAATACTACACAACTACCCAACACTTCCTTCCTACCCTATTGACGATCATTTTATTAAAATACCAGCGGGGTGGCTAATTGAAACGGCTGGATGGAAAGGGCAATCAAGAGGACAAGTAGCCGTGCACGACAAACAAGCCTTAGTACTTATTAATAAAGGGTTAGCCACAGGCAAAGACGTGTTTCAGTTGGCACAAGTCATCATAACAGACATCAAAAACAAATTTGAGATAGAATTAGAAGCGGAGGTTAATATGATCGGATCATAAACGAAAACCACCTAAGACTAAACATCCTAAATTTTATTCCGCACCTATTACTTTTGCTACATATAAATATCACAATGGCCTACAGACGATTAACACACATAAAAAAACCAAACAGAATAGTCATATACCTATTTATCTTAGTCGCAATTGGACTTGCAAGCGTAAGTTTCTTTGGTAGAAAGTATTACGACTACATGTACAGTCCAAACGTAACAACTACCGACAGCACAAACAATTATTTGCTTATCCCTTCGCACGCTAATTTTGATGATTTAGTATCCATATTAGCACTGGGTCATTATTTAAAAAAGACAGAAGGATTTATCTGGTTAGCCGAAAAAAAGAATTTTAAAGACAAGGTGAAGGGTGGACGTTACCATCTAAAACCAAACATGTCCAACAACCAATTAATTAATCTATTACGTTCAGGACGTCAAACACCTGTGAAAGTAACGTTCAACAACATCCGCACAAAACAACAATTGGCTGGCCAAATAGCGGCTCGCATTGAAGCAGATAGCACCAAATTTATAAGTTATTTAAACGACGATGCGTTTCTAAACCAATTTGATTTAAACACAGAAACGGCCTTAGTACTTTTCATCCCCAACACGTATGAGCTATGGTGGACGAGCTCGTCTGAATCGTTTATGAAACGGATGCACAACGAATACACTAAGTTTTGGAATCAAAAACGACTAGACAAAGCCAAGACCATTGGACTAACCCCTGTTGAAGTATCTATTTTAGCTTCTATTGTGGATGAAGAAACCATCAAAACAGATGAAAAACCCGTTGTGGCCGGGTTATACCTCAACCGCTTAAAGAAAGGTATACCTTTACAGGCTGACCCAACAGTGAAATACGCTCTAGGTGATTTCACAATTCAGCGCATCCTCAAAAAAGATTTAGAAATAAATTCACCCTACAACACATATAAAAACCGAGGATTACCACCAGGCCCCATCCGCATCCCTTCGGTAGCAGGTATTGATGCGGTATTAAACAGAAAAGCGCATGATTATTATTACATGTGTGCCAAGGAGGATTTTTCGGGATACCACAATTTTGCAGTCAACCTAAACCAACACAACCAAAACGCGGCGAAATACCGCAGAGCATTACAAGCCAGAAAAATATATCGATAATAGAAAAAAAAGACGACTATACTTGTTTCCAAAGATATAATCAGAAGCTCGGTCAAAACACCCCAGCAACACTTCCTCATAAAAATAATTACAAACACAAAATTTTGTCACATGAGAAACATCAAATTTATTATTGCATCACTTGCTCTTAGCATCTTTGTATCAGCTTGTGCTTCCTTAAAAAAAGGATCTTCTAGTTTTGATGATAGCGACAGCCCCTATGTAGCAGAAACCACGAAACCAGTTGTAAAAGAAACACCTGCTGTTGTGGTGAAAAAAGAACCAGCGCCTACAACCAACAGCGCCATTGTTGTAAAAGAAGAACGTGTGAAAGTAGTGGGTCAAACAGAAACAAACGTTTATAAGTTTTATGTTATTATTGGCTCGTATAAAGTGGTGGACAATGCCAATAACTTCTCAAAAGAAATCAGTTCGAAAGGGTTTGCACCCGTTATCCTAGAAAACGAACAAGCACTTTATCGTGTGTCTATATTAGGTACCAACGACGAAACAGAAGCGCGTCAGAAAGTGGGGACTATTCGCCAAAACTACCCCTCATACAGCGATGTTTGGTTACTTGTGAGAAAAAAGTAAGTGTTTAAAAAACGCTTGACTAAGAGGCAAAACTAAATTCTTTTTGTAATTTTACGCACTCAAGTACCGAAATAACAGTATTAAACAGATAAAAAACCATTCAGAATGTACAAACCGGTAAATCTGTCAGACCAGATTTTTTACGTAGGTGTCAACGATCGCCGCACCGCCCTATTCGAAAACATGTGGCCATTAGATAGAGGTGTTTCCTACAACTCTTACCTTATTGTTGATGAGAAAGTAACCGTAATAGACACCGTTGAGGCGGGTCACTTCGAAAAATGGATTGCTAAAGTACGAAGTATCATACAAACACGCCCCATTGATTATTTGGTGGTCAATCACATGGAGCCAGACCATTCTGGTGCGATACGCGTACTCACCGAATTATATCCCAATATGGAAGTGGTGGGTAATAAAAAAACCATTCCTATGATTGAAGGATATTACGGCATTACAACCAACATGAAGGTAGTGAATGACGGTGACACCCTTGATTTAGGCAAACACAAACTAACTTTCCACACAGTACCAATGGTTCATTGGCCTGAGTCTATGGTATGTATGGAAGAAACAACCAATACCCTATTCTCCTCTGATGCCTTTGGTAGCTTTGGTACATTAGATGGTGGTATTTTTGATGATGAATTAAACTTTGAACACTTCCGTGAAGAGATATGCCGTTATTATTCCAATATTGTTGGGAAATATGGTAACCCAGTGCAAAAAGCTCTAGCTAAACTAGGCTCTTTAAGTATCAAAGCAGTAGCACCCTCTCACGGCCCTATTTACCGTCAGCACATCAACGAGATGTTGACCATGTATGACAAGTGGAGCCGTTATGAAACGGAAGAAGGAGTGGTTATT
This sequence comes from Bacteroidales bacterium, assembly GCA_003251015.1. GTDB lineage: Bacteria > Bacteroidota > Bacteroidia > Bacteroidales > Marinilabiliaceae > SZUA-582. The sequence continues at coordinate 3,496 of QKIO01000297.1, read as the reverse complement.
GCTTATGCCTCCATGTATGGAAATACAGAGGAGATGGCCGAAGTGACTGCGCGTGCCATTGCTGAGCAAGGCATTAAAAACATACGCGTTTACGACGTAAGTAAAACACATGCTTCTTATATTATCTCAGACATCTTTAAATACAAAGGTCTGATATTAGGTAGTCCTACTTATAGTAATGAGTTACACCCAAACATGGAATCGTTGTCTAACAAAATTCAACACATGGGTATTGCCAATCATTATTATGGTGTGCTTGGTTCGTTCACCTGGGCTGGTGCTTCTGTTAAGAAAAGAAGTAGGCGAAAATCTTAAATGGGAAGAAGTAGCGGATGCCGTAGAAGAAAAACAAGGCCTCAAAGCCGATAAGTACCAGGCGTGTCGCCAACTCGGTTTTGCCATGGCGCAAAAACTCATTAGCGAAAGAAACTAACACAAAAAAACAGGTAGATATAAAAACTCTACCTGTTTTTTTTGTCTTATTCCTAAAGTTGGCATATTAATTAAAGTTCTATAACATTTTGTATGGGTAAGTATTTAGCCCCAGCGGAGCATTACATCCATAGCGTCCTAAATATTTATTTTTATCAGGCGTTGCCTCAAACTCCACTTCATTTTTTTCTTCGAGATGATTACTACACTCTGAAGTGCTTCAAGCAAGCTTGGACTGCCCTCGCTAAAGACAATAATTACCTTGACACAAAAAACGGAAGCACAAAAAGGGCAATCCAGCATAACGTCAAAAAACAACCCTCTTTACAAATCCTCTGTACTATAATTTTATTATAAACAAGTTACAGCAGCTCACTCCAAACGTTTAGGACGCTATTGATTTGAAAAATAAAGGTTGCCCCCAAATGACACTGTTCGAAACTCCTGATGCGAAGAAATGCAAACCTCATACACCACAAACCCCAACAAGCAAAGGAGCATCAGCCCTAGCCAAAAAACAAGACTCAGACCCATATTTATCGCAATTTTTATTAAATTCGCTTGGTAAAAGAATGGAGAATTGGAGTTAACACACGTAACAGGTTGGTATGCGCTGTATACCAAGTCTAGAGCCGAAAAAAAGGTGCTTGATTCGCTAGGTAAATTAGGCATCGAAGCCTACCTACCCATGCATAAGGTATTACGTCAATGGAGCGACCGTAAAAAATGGGTTGAAGTGCCACTGATCAACTCCTACGTATTTATTAATTTACCAAGTGCCGACTGCGACCTGGTGTACGCCATACCTGGTGTGGTAGCATATGTCAGTGATAAAGGTAAAAAAGCGCTTATTCCAGCTCATGAGATCGAGATCATGCGCTTGGCCATCGAGAATAAGATGGTGTTGACCATTGAAAAACAAAACCTAGAAAAGGGGCAAACCATTACCATCACCTCTGGACCTCTCTTGGGCGTAAAAGGGGAGGTGTTAGAACATAAAGGAGATAAAAAGCTCATTATTGCCATGAGCCAGATTGGGTATAAATTGGTCATCGACTTAAACGAGGTCACTTATACCATAGACACAGGACACGAAGCCTAAACTTCGTAATGGGAACTAAAAAAAACTTCTTAGTTATGGGACTGAGGGGGCGAAGCCGTGGAATAAAGTCAAGTAAACAGCAAACACATCTGCCTCAAAAGACTACTAATCAAGCGAAACAAAAACAAGAATGCCATCTAAGAAAGACGATAAAAGTTTAACAAAGACGAACTCAAAATTTGATTTTCGTAAACAAATACGCGAGTTGCCTTTGCTAGAGTGCCTCATCAACCACGACTGGGAACTTAGCAAAGTAGCTGAAATCATTATTGCTCGTAAACATCACGAAGGCCATATCAGTTATGCCAGTTATTTGGTTGACTTGTTATGCATGGGGATTAAAGATTCTACATTTGACATCAATATAACAGCCTCTTCTTACAAAAAATACAAAAAAGAACTCAAAAGCCAGTTCTCATTAGTCCCCATCGATTACCCATTGGCGCATCACATCATTTTTTCAGGTTACGCCTTTGCCATCGACCTTGGCATCGAACCCTGTTCTGTATTTGTTGAAACAACCCAATTTCTTTTGAATAGAGAAAATGACTCGTCTCACATCCCTCCCATTGAGTGTGGCGAAAATGGTTTACCTGTGATATTGAGAGATGAAGAGAACTTTGACGAAACAACAGATCTTTATAATTTCTTATGCACCACCATTGGCAAAGAAAAAGTTATTATCAGAGAGATTGATGATGACTATAACGATGAACCAGCACCTCTAGAAGATTTTATATACATCAACCCTGAAGAGGAGCTAAAACGTGACATAACACGTTACCGCGAAATTTCGAAAAACCCTAATAACATACAAGCGGAAGAATCGTTTGAGTTATTTGACATTGCCGACCGCCTGTTCTACAACTATTATGGTTATGAGGTGGTTAATGATGTTAGAAATAAAATATTTGATTTCTTCGACATAGACACCATCGACACAGAGCTGCCTGATGAAGTATTGGGATTTAGTGCTTCGTTGTACCCCAGTTGGGTGAGTGTAGTGGATGATATATTAACACGTATTGAAGCCAACGAACAAAACACCGATCCTGACAACAAACTGGATTATGACGCCCTAATTAAAAACCATCCTCAAATACCATTCTTCAAATACCTTTATATAAGGGAGATGGAATTTGATAAAATGGAAAAAGGAAGCACCGATGACCAACCTATTATGGATAGAATAGATGAGTTTATCGCACAAAATCCAACGTATGCCCTATTAAAGACACTGCGTGAAATTTATAACATCAGGTATTCTAAGAGTAGTGTCCTTGCTTGGCAAAAGATTATCACCTCACAAAAGGCAAGCACCGTATTTAACGACCGTGAACTGATTCATCCCACCGAATTGATTCTGTTGGTAACCATCTTATTCGAGTATTATGTCACTCAAGAAGACCGCTTGGCCATAGACTCACTCATTGCGTGTGTGGAAAGTGACTTCCCCTATACCATCGATTACATCGGTCATTTATTAATGGCTAACAATATATTTAAAGTGCATTTTTGTAATGCTAAATATCTATAATAGAGTTAGGTTTAGTCTATTTCATATTTATTGAACATAAAACTACAAGTAGTTATGATAGGCAGAGAAGATAAAGTTGCAAACAATTTGTTTTTTCTTTGCTCTTTAATAGAATACATAGGCAGAAAAACAAAAAATCATCGTAATGTGATAGTAAATGCTATTGGAAAAAAAGACTTACAGCATATTTTGGACTTCGCAGATATTTACCATACCGAAAATATGGATAAGTTGACATATGAGTTTATTTCAAAATACAATATTAAAGATGGCATATTCGACAATATTATAACTGCAAAATATTCAATACCTACCCATTGGGATATTGGAAAAGTGTATAAACGTTTAATTATTGCTGTTTCTAAAAAAGATAATAAGTCGTTGATTGATGCCTTAATGGAAGTCTATAATCTATGGTTATCTCG
>QKIO01000106.1 GCA_003251015.1 Bacteroidales bacterium | reverse complement strand
CACTAAGAGACAATAGAGACGGTGGTGTGAGTACAGAAGATGCAGATTTACTGCCCATAAGTAAGATGCAGAATGGAGAAAAGGTTTTTGTGGTGCGTTTGTATAGTCAAGAGAAAGAACGGATGAAGAGTATGGAATTTGATACCTTACAATCCCTAACACCCGTATTTTGTGTTGTGGGTGAAGGAGGTATGTATTGGTATTATTCCCGCTCATCACAAAAAAAGAAAGAAGCGAGTCGGTTATTAAAAAAAGTGAAGGGGTTAGGATTTGCCCAAGCTGAAGTGTTAGAGTTGGCTGCACCTAAAAAAGAAGGAGAAAGAAAGCCTGAAGTGCTCCCCAGTGTTAAGGAAGCGGCTTCTTCATCTCGGCAGTTAATTACACTGAGCACCGAAGATGAAAAAGCGTTGTATCGTGTTTTAATACGTAGCTCCGCTATTTTATTCGATCCCGTAGATTTTGACTCTGAGGTGCCGGGTATTGATAAAGTGTATGTTTTTAGAAAGGGTGATTTGAATTATTATTCGGTTGGTTCATTTAGAACCGAAAAAGAAGCCGAAGTTTATCAAAAAGAGTTGAAAAAGAAATCAAAAATAGTTGACAGTAAAGTGATGAACTTTCTAAATAATGATTTGTAAAACTTCAAAATGAAACTAATGAATAAGTTAGGTTTTTTAAGTGCGCTAGTGTTGTTGAGTGCCATATGCTCTCAAGTAGCGGCACAAAGTGTTTCGGTATCGCCATCGAGGTTGTATTTTAAGGAATTGCCAGGGGGGTACAAAAGTCAGAAGATACGCATAACCAATAATGGGTCTAAAGCAGAAACCTTTCAGGTGACGTTTAGTGATTTTTCGTCGGGAGGTAATCAAGGTAAAACCCAGGTTGCTAAACAAGGGGATAATGTTAGAGGGTGCTCGCAGTGGTTGTCTGCATCGCCAGGTTTTTTTGAGTTGGCTCCAGGAGTGACTCAAGATGTGGATGTGTTGATTCAAGTGCCGAATTTGGCAGAAGCCAATAATGCCAGATGGGCAGTAGCCTCAGTTAAAATATCGAAAGAGAAGAGTGGTAGTTCAGAAAAAGGCAGTGATGTGACAGGGATGCAGATTTTACAATCGTTTCAGTTTTTAATACATATTTTCCAAACGCCACCAACGGTTAGTTTGAAGGCTTTAGATGTGTTGAGTTTTAAAGATTTAACGGCAGTGAGTGATTCAGTACAAGTGTTAGGCATGGAAGTTGAAAATGTGGGAGAGACCATTCTCGATTGCGCCTCATACATTGATGTGGTGAATATACAAACAGGTGCCTCAAACCGATATAAAAATAAAGGATTTACCATCTTGCCTGAAGGTAAGCGGTTGGTTAAATTTAATATCCCAGCCGAGTTGTCTAAAGGAAAATACAGTGTATTGGGTGTGGTTGATTATGGAAGTGATTCAGATTTGGCTGGCGCAGAACTTATGATTGAGGTCAAAAAGTAAGGCTGTTAGATACTAATTTTTATTAGAGTGATGAGGTTGATACTTCATCACTCTTTTTTTGCATTGTTTTTTGGATAAGAGCATGTTTATGTGGGGTGAGCAATCGTTAATGTTTGATAAATAAAATAACTTTATTGTGTAGCCCATCGTACAAAATACGTTGTGCGTTTTAGCGTAACCCATACTAGGAATCAGATTAGTAATAAGCATTTTATTAAGTTATATATGAAAAATACACTTACCTCTCGCAAACCTTCTGTATGGCTAGTAGCAGTTAAGTCATTGCTTTTACCAAAGTTTGTAACAAACACGTGTAAAAGCGTACTGTCACTGCTGTTGTTTTTAGCAGTTTTTCAATCGGGGCATGCGCAGAGCATCAACGATTTTCGTTCCAAGGCCAATGGCAATTGGAATGCTACAGCCACATGGGAACGGTACGATGGAGCCGCATGGGTTGCAGCAACGTATTATCCAGGTTTTGGCACTACCAATGCCGTGAGTGTATTACATACTGTGACTGGTAATTATTCCACCTCTGTTACAGGCTTGTCCGTGTCTGGCGCTTTAACGATGAGTGCAGGTATAACTATGGTGGTGAATGGGAATTTAAGTGTGACGGCAGGAACCTACACACTAAATTCAGGAGCATTAACCGTTAATGGCTCGGTGGCTGTGTCTGGAGGTGCTTTGTCTGGTAGTTCTGGTGCCATTACCGTATCAGGAGAAGTTGCTGTTTCTGCAGGTACCTTGTCTATTAATTCAGGCGCGTTTACGGTTTCTGGAGCAACAACTATTTCGGGAGGTTTATTAACGGATATCAGTAATACAGGAGTAACTACATTTGGAGGTTTGGTTACCGTGACGGGCAGTGGTGCGATTACCACTACTGCCGTTAGTACATCTGCTAATATGGTGTTGTTAAATGGATTGAGTCAGCAAGGTGTAGGAACTATTTCTTTTGGAGCTCTTAGTTTTAATACCAATGTACAAGAGGTGTCTTTGGCAGATAATACAGGCAATATCACGTTTAGTGGGGCTGTGGTGGCCAATACCAATTTAACCATTAAAAACACAGGCGTTGGAATGGGCGTTGGTGGGTTTACATTTAATAGCACGTTTACCATAGCCAATGATGTTACGGTGACCAACGACAGAAGTGTAGTTATGGTTGGGACACTTAATGGCTCCAATGCGGCATCCACATGGGTGAATGCACCAAATACTTCGTTAGACTATCAAAGTACTGCCATGCCCATGGCAACAGGTGTGCTAAACGCCACGGCTGTTGGTAATACTGTAAACTATGTTTTAAATAATACTCAGACCATAAAAATCACCGATTATTACCACTTAAATACGAATGTAACTTCAGGAACTACTTTTAGAAGTAAGCAATTAGAATCTACCAATGCGTCGTTTACTGTATTGGGTGATTTAACGGTGGGGGCTTATACTACTTTGTTGTATTC
>QKIO01000277.1 GCA_003251015.1 Bacteroidales bacterium | reverse complement strand
TTGGGTAATAAATTAGGCGTGCCTGTTTTTAAATTCTTAAAAGAACCCTTGATTCGTAAATATGGCGAGGCTTTTTATGAGGAAATGGAAGTTGTAGAAAAAGAATTGAAGAAGCAAGGTGTGATTAAATAAAACAGACACTATTGAAATATAGGCTATGTAATCAACAGTCTTATTAGCATCTAAGTGTATTATTCGTGCGGCATCGCCTCTAAAACGGTATTGAGTTTGAGAAGTAGATCCGCTGCAGAGGTGTAGCCTATGGTCTTGCATTGTGTCACACCGTCTGGTCCAAAAATAAGCAAGGTGGGATAACCTCGTATGTTGTATTTTTTTGCAAACGAACGACCTTCTTCTGTTTCCATGTCTATTTGATAACAAATGTAATGTTTGTTAAGGGTTGTAATAACCTCCTTGTCAGCTAGGGTTGTGTTATTAAGTTTTCGACAAGCGCCACACCAACTGGCATAAGCTTTAATAAACAAGGGTTTGTTTTGTCTGATGCTTTCTTTTTTAGCTTTTAGCAACGAATTCTCCACATAGTGTAGTTTAGGCTGTTGATATAACCCAGTTAGTGTTATAAATAGGATGGCAGTAATGCTTAATGTAACTTTCATGCTAGGATGGCTTTGATTGAACACTTATAAATTTATAAAAAGAAGTTCATATTGTCATTATTTTATCAAAACAGATATTAAATTTGCCATTCTGAAAAAAAATAAAACTAAATAATAGTATGGGACGCGCATTTGAATACCGTAAGGCCAGAAAGCTTAAACGCTGGGGTACAATGGCCAAAACATTTACTAAGATTGGAAAAGAAATATCGATAGCCGTTAAAACAGGCGGCCCTGATCCCCACAGTAACTCGCGTTTGCGTGTGTTGATGCAAAATGCCAAGGCTGCAAACATGCCTAAAGATACAGTAGAGCGCGCCATTAAGAAGGCTACTAGTAAAGATCAAGCCGACTACAAAGAAATTGTGTACGAAGGTTATGGTCCTTTTGGCACTGCTTTTATGATTGAAACCGCTACTGATAACCCTACGCGTACCGTTGCCAATGTGCGTAGTTACTTTAATAAAAATGGGGGTTCGTTAGGTACTACCGGTTGTGTGGACTATATGTTTGAGCACAAGTGTAGTTTTAAGGTGCATCTAAAAGAAGGCGTTGATCTGGAAGAGTTAGAGCTTGAATTGATTGAAGCTGGCGTGCAAGAGATCTTTGAAGAAGATGGCTTTATGATGATTTATGGCGACTTCGAAGGGTTTGGTCCTATTCAGAAATACCTTGAGGATAATGAATTTCAAATAGAGAAAGCCGATTTTGAACGCATCCCACAAGACACCATCGAGCTTAGCGATGAGCAAATGGCTGATATGGAAAAATTGTTGATGAAGTTTGAAGAGGATGAAGATATTACTGGTGTATTTAATAATATTAAATAACCAAATGACTATCACTGTAAATAACAGCAGCAAGAGCCACGGAGGCTTTTGCTGCTTTTTTAGTTTATGCTGCTCTTTGTTATTTTTTAACCTTAAGTGGAAATAGGTTACGTTCTATTTGACCATCTTCATTAACACCTTCAACCTTAATCACAAAATCACCCTCTTCATCAGACGTAAAAAAAGAAATGTGGTTTGATGTGTTAGTGGATACGTTGGCATTCCAGTATAATACATTTCTAAAATCTGGAATGGTTGGCTTTTGAGGTAAAGAGCTGGAGTAATCTGGACTTTTAAAATCATACATAGGCTGATACCCATGATGCGCTTGTCTGAAAATAGCATTGTCAAACTTTAGAGCACTTAAATTACCCGCTGTGGTGATAATACTTAACAACCGACCTAAATAATATCCATCCATGTAATAATCGAGGTTTATAAGGTCTATCCGCTCAATTTTATTGGGTTGCATTTCAATCACCAAATTAATGTCTTGTATCGGAATGCCATCAACCAAAACCATCGACTTGCCCTCTCTAGGATACAGATTGGTTGCTTCCATAATTTCAATCTCATAGTTATCTTTACGTTTATGAGTAATTGTAAACGGTATTATCTCTTTAATAATCTCCTCCATATCAACCAGAGTTATGTATTTCCCAATAGGTCTTACTACTTCCGGCTTGCCATAGAAATCTGATTCTTGTTGTCTTACACTTGGTTTTGATGCGCTGCTATAAACCGCATTAATTTGCATGTTTATAATGGCTGTATTTATTTCATTAACTTGTTCGGCACTTAAACTGAGCGGGTACGTTTTATAACCAGCGTAATTATTTGAGAAATTAGAGTTTAATTCAATGGTATAGTTGGCAGCAGTCTTTTCGTTGTTGAGGGGTTGAATCACCAACTCTTTTTCTCCAAATTGATTGGCCTCAAAAGTAAAGTTACCTAATGAGTCACTCTTTGTAACCGACATGGCAGGGTGTTTTCCAACAAAACCGATGCTCAAAACTTGGTTGGGTAAAGCTTGGTAGTTTTCTTTAGAGGTGATTTTTCCTGAAACAATTAAACCATTGAACTCTGGTGCGTATGTATTTGCTTGGGTAATTGAGTAGTCGGCAGAGGGAGGTGCGAAACACACTAACAAATCGTTAATTGAGATCGAATCGGTGGTACAGTCAAGCAATGTTGAAAATGGGATATTTTTAATAAGGGTGTTTACAAAAGGGGAATCGTCACTTAACAAACAAGGTTTTGTTACAGTTAATGAGATGTTCTTTAAGTGCCCTTTATTTTCAATGCCGAAGAGCACATTTTCTCTTAGCCCATAGTGTGACTTTAAATCAATTAGCTCGATTGATTGCTTTATCTCTTGGGCGTGTGCCATAAAATAACGAGAAGCTAAAACCAGTCCGTCTTTAGATAGTAAGGTTGCGATAAGATACCCATTGGGTAGTTTCGCAGCATTGAAATCAATACTCTGGGCTGCGCGAATTGTCACTTCTTGACTGCTAACAAAAGACCCCTGCATTG
>QKIO01000095.1 GCA_003251015.1 Bacteroidales bacterium | reverse complement strand
GATTTTGATACTCATATTAAACTCATCAATACCGAAGCTAATGTATTGTCGTTTAGTGGAAATTTATCGTGGTTAGGCTCACAAGTGCGAGACGCGACAACAGGCAATTTGCGTCGTTTAAATGAGCAGCCTCAATGGATAACCAATGGCTCGTTGGATTATATTAATTTGGCACTTAAATTTCAGGTTTCGGTGGGTGTTAATTATGTGGGAGAGCGTTACATAGCGGGTGGTACTGATGAGGGCACTATCAATAATACGCTTGTTTATGAGCCTTATATGCAATGGGATGGTCGTGTGAAATATTTCTTTAAACCTTGGGGGAGTGTGTATGTGAATGCCACTAATATTTTTAATCAGCAGTATCAGATTACCCAAGGAGCAGTGCACGAATCGGAAGTGGTGGGGATGGATGCCAGAGTGGGCATTAGCCTTACTTTTTAGGTGATTGACAAAATGGAATTAAACTTTAGATTATGATATTTTACGTTGCTTTTGATGATACAGACACCATAGATTGCGGTCGTGGTACAGGGAAATTGGCACGTTGGTATGCCGATGAATTGCCAGTAGGATGCACTCAAGTGATGGTGGTGCGTCAGCAATTGTTACACTCGCCCGAAGTGCCTATGACATCTCATAATTCGTCGTTGTGTTGTGTGATAGAAGCTCCTGATGAATCGGTGCGTCAAGAGCTCATTAATCGGGCAGCGGCGCATATTAAAAATCATTTTTTCGAAGGCAGTGACCCTGGTTTGTGTGTGGCTTCGGAGTTGGATGATTTACAGCCCTTGATTGAATTTGGCATTAAATGTACGCATACCAAAACATCACAGCAGGAGGCTAAAATAGCTGCTCAAAAGGTGCATCTCTCGGGGCATGGAGGCACTAATGACGGTATTATAGGTGCTGTAGCTGCCATTGGTTTGACGCATCATGGCGAATCGGGACGTATTGTTTGTTATGGCGATTTACGTGAGTTGCCACAAGTGACCACCGCGGGTGAGTTGCGCAAACGAAACATCCATTTGGTGTCAGTCAATCGTCATGCGGAGTTTATTCCCGATAGCGATTTAATTGATAATCAACTGTCGTTACGTCCTCATTTATGGGCTAAGCGTTTGGCGGTGCCTGTGGTGGCTGCTGGAAACAATAAATGGGAAACCATCTCACTAAAAAAAGAATATTCCTTTACTCATTTGGACTAACGAACTAATTAATTAGGTTGGAGTTTATATTGCTGATACCATTTAGATGACAAATAATTCGAGACGCTTATATAATTACGTCATAAAGCAAAAGAGGCTCATTCTGTGGGGTGTATTAGCTACCTTATTAATGAGTTTAGTAGAATTGGCAACGGGTGCTATGCTAAAGTTTATCACTAATTTGGTTGATAAATTTAGTGGTTCCTTGAGTGATGGGGTTCTTAAAACGGCCAAGTTACCCATCAAATACAATGTCAAAAACCCGATTACTCACGAACGCATCGAGTTTTTTAATACGACTTTAAAAGGGTCGCACGAGATATTTAAAGGTATGCTTTATCTCTGTGGTGCTTTTTTGGTTTTGTATTTTGTGTTTGCGTTGTTTAATTATCTGCGACGGGTGTATATGAATGCGGCCACACAGCTTATCTTAAAGGATTTTAAGTCGGATATTTATAAGAAATTACTTCGTTTGCCCTACGGGTTTTTTCAGCAAAACAAAACGGGTGATTTGGTGTCGCGCATTACCTACGATGTAACTACTCTCAACGAGATTATCGATTTGTTAATTGAAGTGGCTCGTGCCTTAATCTACATTGTTGTATTTATTCCTGTGATGTTTGTGATGAGCTGGCAATTGGCGCTGTTCACCATTTTGTATTTCCCTATTGCTGTGGTTTTTATTGAGTTTTTAACGCGTAAGATAAAACGAGTGAGTAAACATCTAACCGATAATGTGGGTGATTACACGGCGTATCTCGAAGAGAAAATCAATGGCATCAAACTGGTTAAATCATTTAGAAAAGAACAAGATGAAGAGCGTCAATTTGAATCGCTCATCACCGAAAACTTCAAACATAATCTAAAGTACATTAAACTAAAATTTGCGCTGAACCCAGGTAGTGATTTTTTGGGAATGATTGTGCTTTCTATTGTATATGTGTTCTATTGTTATAAGTTGAGTAATGGGCAAGCCGATTTGGGTGATTTTGTGTTTTTTCTCTATTTGGTAAACACGGCTTACAAACCAGTTAAAAAAGTGGCCGAAGCATGGGGTACTTTACACATGGCTTTGGTGAGTACCAAAAAGATTTTTATTCTCTTGGATGAACCCGAGGAAGTGGATGTTGCTACGATTCACACTCCAGAGGTGCTTAATGAACTTTCAATTTTGGACTTATGTTTTGCGTATCCCGATGATAAACGGAGTGTGTTAGTTGATTTTAATCTCTCTGTTAAAAAGGGTGATGTAGTGGCGGTAATAGGCAAGACTGGCGCAGGAAAAACAACCCTCTTAAATATCTTAGCAGGTTTTTATCAACCTACAAAAGGACGTATTACCATCAACCAAAAAGAAGTCAGTGGTGGAGGATGGTTACGTTCTAATGTGGCTTATTTGGGAACAGATAGTTTAATGATTAATGCCACCATTCGTCAAAATATGGAGTATGGTGCTTGTGTTTTAACTCCCGATAAAGCGGTTGAGTTTGCTCGTTTTGTTGGGCTTAAAGACGAGAGCGAGTTGCAATGGGTTATTGGAAAAGATGGGGTTAATCTGTCGGCAGGTCAGCAGCAAAAAGTAGCCTTTATCCGCGCTATCTTAACGCGCCCGCAGGTGGTTATTTTCGATGAGGTATTCGGTTCTTTAGAGTCGGATGATGTGGATTATATTATGTCCTATTGTCAGCAAGCGGGCTGTATCTTGTTTGTTGTTTCGCGAAACGTTTTGGTACTTAACTATGCCAATGTGAAATGTGTGTTGTAACTCATCTTATTTAAGATAA
>QKIO01000165.1 GCA_003251015.1 Bacteroidales bacterium | reverse complement strand
ACCACTAAAGTACGTGATTTTGTACGTATGGCTTTTGCAGAAGTAGGAGTAGAGTTAGAGTTTAAAGGTGAAGCTGAAAATGAAATAGGATCTGTTAAATCGTGTAGTAATCCTGAGTTTCAGTTAGAGATAGGTAAAGTAGTTGTGAAAGTTGATCCTGCTTATTACCGACCAACAGAGGTGGATTTGTTAATTGGAGATCCAACTAAATGTCAGCAGAAACTAAAATGGAAACCAGAATACGACTTAGCTGGTTTAGTGAAAGATATGATGACATCAGATGTGAAGCTTATGAAAAAAGATAGGTATCTCAAAGAAGGTGGTTATCAAACTTTAAATTATTTTGAGTAAGCGTAATGTGTTTTTACTATGTAAAGGAGGCCTAGTGCTTCCTTTTATTATGAAATAGAATATGAAAAAAAATGCAAAAATATACATCGCGGGTCACAGAGGCCTTGTTGGATCTGCAGTTTGGAAAACATTATTAGAAAAAGGTTATACTAATTTAATAGGGCGTACATCAAAAGAGCTTAATTTGATGGATGCACAAGCGGTGAATGCATTTTTTAGTAATGAGAAGCCTGAATATGTGATTTTAGCTGCTGCTAAAGTGGGTGGTATTATTGCTAATAACACCTATCGCGGACAGTTTATCTACGAAAATTTGATGATTCAAAATAATGTGATTCATGCAGCATATGTATATGGCGTTACGAAGTTATTGTTTCTAGGGTCTACTTGTATTTATCCTAAGGATGCGCCTCAGCCAATGCCCGAAAGTTGTTTGTTGACATCAACATTAGAATACACCAATGAGCCTTATGCAATTGCCAAAATTGCGGGGATAAAAATGTGTGAGTCCTATAATATTCAGTACGGCACCAATTTCATTTCTGTGATGCCCACTAATTTGTATGGACCCAATGATAATTTTGATTTAGAAAAATCACATGTTTTGCCTGCTTTGGTGCGTAAACATCATTTAGGTAGGTGTTTGGAAACTAATAATTGGGCAGACTTACGTTCTGATTTAGATTTAAATCCTATTGAAGGGGTTAATGGAAAAAGTGATGAGCTTGATATTTTAGCTATATTGGCTAAGTATGGAGTTACAGTTTCAACTGATGGAAACGTAAAAATAGAAATCTGGGGTACTGGTAATCCAATGCGTGAGTTTTTATGGTCTGAAGAGATGGCGTCTGCTTGCATCTATGTGATGGAGAATATCGACTTTAAGGATACGTACATTCAAGCTCATAATGAGAAACGTCCTGAAATTGTAAATACGCATATCAATATTGGTACGGGCAAAGAAATTTCGATTCGTCATCTTGCCGAAACAATTAAAAGCAAAGTGGGTTTTACTGGAGAATTGTATTTTAATGCCGATAAACCAGATGGAACCATGCGCAAATTGACCAATGTAGATAAGTTACATGGTTTAGGTTGGAAACATAAAATTGAAATTGAAGAGGGGATTGATAAGATGTATCAGTGGTATCTTCAGCAAAATAATGGATAATAATCTTTGAGTTTTTAAGTCTTATAACTAATTGTTAGCTATGATAAATAATAATTACCTCGTGATAATGGCAGGTGGTATTGGTAGTCGGTTTTGGCCTATGAGTACCTCTGAAACGCCTAAGCAGTTTCTTGATATTCTAGGAACTGGAAAAACCATGATTCAGCAAACGGTCAATCGTTTTATGGGTGTTATACCTATGGAGAATGTGTTTATTGTTACAAGTAGTAATTATAAGTCTATCATTAGAGAGCAACTACCTGAGGTTCCTGAAAATCAAATTTTGATGGAGCCTTGTATGCGTAATACTGCGCCATGCATTGCTTATGCCAGTTATAAGATATTAAAGCGTAATGCAAATGCTAACATTGTGGTTGCTCCATCAGATCATTTAATAACGGACGAAACGCAATTTCAAAAAATAATCCTTCAATCCTTGGCTTTTACAGCTGAAAAAGATGTGTTATTAACGTTAGGTATTCATCCACATCGACCAGAAACTGGATATGGCTACATTCAAGCTAGCCTTCAATCTAAGGCTGCTGAAGGTATTCATAGCGTAGAAGGGTTTAAAGAAAAACCCGATTTGAAGAAGGCAGAAGCATATATCAATAGTGGTAATTATTTCTGGAATGCAGGTATTTTCATCTGGTCGGCTAAAAGTATTGTAACAGCTTTTGAGCAATATTTACCTGAGATTGCTAAAGTATTTGCAGGCGCAAATTCAATCTATGACACACCAGAAGAGCAGGCCTTTGTAGATGTGACCTATCCAGATTGTCAGAATATAAGTATTGATTATGGGGTGATGGAAAGGGCTTCAAATATTTTTGTTTTACCTGCTGAATTTGGATGGTCTGATTTAGGCACATGGGGTAGCTTGTGGGAGAAACGGCCTCATGATAAGGATGGTAATACGGTAGTTGGTAATGGAGTTCACCTGTTTGATTGCAAAAATACCATTGTAACAGTGCCCAATGACAGGCCAGTTGTGCTTCAAGGTTTGGATGATTTTATTGTGGCTGAGGCCAACGGCGTATTTATGATTTGTAAAAAAGAAGACGAACAGCGCATCAAAGAATTTAGAGCGCAGGTAATTGGTTAATCTTTTTTCTAGATATTTTAATGGGAGTGTTGAGTCGTTAAGCCTCTTCACTCCCTTTTTTAAACGTATTAAAAAGTGATGTTATATTCTTCTCAAACACATCAAACCCAAATTTAGATTGAATTACAGAGAATCCTTGCTGACCAACGCGCTTGAGCTCTTCTCTGGAATGAATCAGTTGTTCTATTTTTGTTGCAACAGCACTTACGCTTCGGGCTGTTTCAAATCCACTTATTTCATCGGTTATAATTTCACCGATGCCACCTGTGTTGGTGGTTAGGATGGGAATGCTATGCGTCATGGCTTCCAGCAAGCTGTTGGATATGCCTTCGCGCTCTGATAAAAGTACAAATAAATTGGCGTCAAGCATTAATTCTAAAGGGTTATTTACAAAGCCAGTAAAGAAGATGGTGTTTTGCAGTCCTAGTTTTAGGGTCTTAATTTCAAAGTCTTTTTTATTTCTTCCTTCCCCTATTATTCGCACTTCAAGTTGCTCTTTAGTTTCCGCGCTTAGTTGGTTGATGGCATCAATTAATAGACCGTAACCTTTTTGGGTTGTCATACGACCACTACTAACAATCACAAATTTAGCATTTGGGTTGCTGTTTTCTGAAGGTCGGCTGTTCGAATAAAAACCTGGGATGCCATTGTAGAGCACGTGTATTCGTTTTGGGTCAAAATAACTTGTTTTACAAAGGTCTTGTTTGATGAAGTGTGAGTTCACAATTAACCCATCATTAAGTTTAAAGTAGGTGAGTTTGTGCCAAAACGGAATGTTCATTTTTCGATTTACACCTAAGCGCATCAGGTGTTTGATGCCATGTTTTTTAGCAAGTAGTCCGCATAAGAAATATTCAATTTTTTTAGTGCTTACAATGAGCTCAATTTGGTTTTTTGTAATAAAAGAATCTAACTTCTTATAAGTAAATACATCTACGTATGAGGAAAACGCCATGGTTGTGCTACCAGCGTGGGTGCCAAATTTTTCTAGTAAATGAGGAGCCTTGCCAATAAAAAATACCTTATGGTTTTTCGCTAAGGCTTGCATTGCCATTGAGGTCCATTTTTCGTTGCCACCCCAGCTTTTAGCTGAGCATACAAATAGTAGATTCATACGTTTTGGGTTAGTCCTTTAGTACATTTTATTTTTGTTGTGCTGATGGTGTTAGCAAAGAGGGTTTGATTTTTTTTGTAATTAGCACGCAAATCTTCATCCCCATGGTGTAAATGGTTTGCTATGGCATAAAATTTTAAGTTGTATGCTTTTACTCCACTGTTAATTAGTCTGACTGCAAATTCTTTGTCATCTGGACCTTTTCCTGTCATTTCCTCGTCATAACCATTAGTGGCAAAAGCATCCTTACGCCAGTATGCCATATTGCATCCCCTAACACCTTTAATGTTCGTTGCATTATACAATATTGTGTGATGAAGTATTGCCACTATTTTATTTCGAAAGGAGGTAATGGGGGTAAATGTATTTGTTTTACACATCGCTTCAGTCCTCTCTTTAGAAATATTTACCCTTCTGCCAATTACCAATCGACCTTCTTGTGCAAAACGAAGATGGTCTTCTATAAAATGAGCATCTAATACTATATCTCCATCTATTTGTATGATATATGGGTTGTTTGCAGCTAGTATTGCTTTGTTGCGAATGGCATTAATGCGATATCCATCATCTTCCTGCCATACATGAACAATGGGAAACGAACATTCGTTTTTAAGTTGGTTTATTAACACTGTCGTTTCATTTCTAGAACCATCATCAGCTATAATAACTTCATTGGGCAATACTGTTTGAGCCGCTATGCTTCTTATACAAAGGGTTAATGCCTCTGGCCAATTGTAAGTGGTGAGAAATAATGTGGTTTTTGGATACGACATATTTTACTTGTTATTATTAATAACTTGGCCTGTTGCTTTGTAGTAGGGCAATGGTGTCACAGATTGATTAATTTGTGGATTCCCTGTGTATAAGGTATTCCCAGTTGAATAGGTGTTGACAGTTAGTGTTTCTAGTGCATTCACCCAACAGTTACCTATTGATTTTTGTACCACAACAACCGACTTACTTTCTAAGTGATTTGCAGTAATATTTACGGCACCTTCTAAATTAAAATGAGATGTTTCCGTTTTTCCATCAACAAAGAAATTACCTAGGTTGTTATTTCCATAAACGTAAAAGTATAGTGCTTGGCAGTTTATTGAAATATCAGTCTCGGAAAATGTTGCAGTGCCATTGATAATAATGTTTAAGGCGTTGCAAGTAATTGGTTTGGGTGTGAAAAGTTCTATGGGCATGTTGGCGGTAATAGATTCTAGATGACTGGCTGATAATTCAATCTTTATTAGTTTGCTCTTTTGAATCAGGTATTTGTCGGTATGGCTAATAACTAATGTGTTGTTGGTTACATTCAAACTAAGACCATCAATAAGATGTTCATAGCCATTAATATAAATGGTGTCGGTTGAGTTGTCGAGAAGTGTTATTTCACAGGGTGCATCAGCAGTTATGGTTGTTATTTTGCCCAAGGATAGTTTCTTTGAGATGATATTGCTATCGGCATCGATATTCTGTAGGTAGTCACACGATATAAATGTCAGTGCGCTTAGGAGAATGATTATGTATCTCATAATGTTTTCTTTTTAGATGGATGGAATCGATAGCCTAATCCAAGTTCCAAAAATTCACTTCTCACAAAGCCAGCTTTGATGCTGAAATTGGTCACTAGATGATTGCTAATTTGGTACCTAGCACCGATCCTTGGGTAGATGGGTTGAATGGGTTTGATGGAATGCATTAGGTAAGCTCCTAGGTTTGCAAACATAGTTGTTTTATGTAGCTTGAGGTTGTACGATACAAAAACGCCGTTAAAAAAGTTATCTTTTGCTGAGTACTTATTGTTAATTTCTAATTGATTATCTTTTTCAGTGCCGTAGGCATCCCAAGTGTAAGGTAGTGCTTCAGAGTAAAATTGGTCAAGCCCTATGCCTAGAGCATAATTAGCGCTTTTATGCCATAAATAGTTTACGCTAACACTGTAACTCATGTATAAATCGGTATTAAAGGTAGTACTCTGGCTGCGACCTGCGCTGCCCACGATTAATATTTCTCGCTCTAAGCTTGGTGGTGGAGGTGTTTTGTTAAGTTGCGGAGTTGGGTTTTGATTTAAATGGTATTTAGCGCCTATACTTCCTGTAATCACATTTATTCCGTTGTTTGGTTTTCGAACGGCACCATTCGACATGTGATTCAGGTCGGTGGTTACGCTAAGTGATAATTGCTTTGAGATTCGGTAGTCGGCATTAAGACCAAGACCGATATACACATTAAAATGGGAGCCTAAAGTGGTGTTGTAATTATTAGTTTCGATGTTAAATGGTTTGGTAGCATAACCTAAGCCCATGGCCAGTTTGTTTTGAAAACTAAGCTTTTTTAATCGCAACAAATTAAATTGCAAGTATGGAAATAAAGCATACCCCTGGCCATAAACATCCTGATTGCCAAAGGTGCTGTAGTAAACTCCTAGACCTATCTCGGGAAAGTTGAAGTGTGACTCCCAGTTATTAGTGTCGAAGTTTCGTCTACCGTAGTTTAGCTCAAATCCAGAGGTGAAATCCTCTATGAAGTACATCATATTTTTATGATGTGGTAGTACAAACCCTTTGTGAAGGCGCGCCGTGATGTAGGAGTGCTTAGTTATACTGGTATCGGTAGTTTGAGCTAGACCAAGTTGCGAAAGCAGGGTGATAGATATAAGAAAAAAATATAGTTTCAAAGGATAATCGTGTTTGTCATTAGGTCGGCTAAAGTACTAAAAAATAGGTTATTTATCATTTGGCTTTTTTTAAAAACATCATTGTTTTTTATAGTGTGATTTCATTAATAGCTGATTAGTTCGTATTTGTTGTTAATTTTGATTTTTTCAAATAAATGTCAAGTATGCGATTTTTAATCATTATAGCCTGTTTTTTTGCCTTATCAACTTCATTGGTGTATAGTCAGTTGGATAAGGCGAATCTCAAGTTAGCTAGTTACAGCTCTTTGTCGTCTAATGAATTGCAACCTTTGTGGTTACACGCTAACCAATGGGGTTTGTTTAATTCTACTGGTAAATCAGATGTATTGATTTACGGTAAGGCTGATTATACTATATTTCAAAAAAAATATTTTTCGCTAGAGGCTGGTGTTGGAGGTGTTGTAAATACCAATGTGAACGAAAGTTTTTTGCATGAAGCCTATCTAAAGGGGAAGGTGAGTATTTTTGACTTTTCGGTAGGTAAAGTGGCTAAGTCGTTAATTGCTTATGATGATAATTTAACCTCTGGCATGTATCTGATGAGCAGTAATGCACGCCCCATTCCTCGGATTGATCTGGGCATATTTGATTATTTACCGTTAGGTTTTACCAAGAATTGGGTTGAGGTGAAGGGCGCCATTTCTCAAGGAGTTTTAAATCAAAAAGACTTGTCGCATGCGAATAGCGCCGGTAATATTTTGTTGCACGAAAAATTTGCGTATATGCGTTTGGGTAACATGGTGTTGCAGCCTTATGCTGGCTTGGTGCATTCAGCATTGTATGGTGGCACTCGGCCTGATGGCACAAAAATACCTGTAGATTATTGGGCTACAGTTTTTGCAAAGGGGTCTGCAGAATTAGGAGGTGGTGAGTTAACTAATGCAGCAGGGGCTCATATGGGGTTGTGGGATTTTGGCTTTTATTATACATCCTCGCTTGGGAAAGCTCAGTTGTATTTTCAGAAACCCTTTGCTGATGGTTCGGGCTTAAGACTATATAATGGTTTGAATAAAGATTATATTTTAGGGTGTTTGTTTTACCCCAAAAATGTAAAATGGCTTTCTGGCATTTCATTGGAATATAGTAAAACCGATTTTCAATCTGGCTATGGCATTCCAGACCCATTATATCCTGTTGATTATAAAGATCATCCCCAAGGAACTGTCATTTGGATGCATGACATAGAGGCTGATTATGACGGTTTTATGCAATCTACTTTTGGTGAAACATCCACAGGCTGGACAGAAGAAACGGTGGTCCGTTATCTTGAGGATCATTTAAATGAAGGACATCCATATGGAGGACGTGATGATTATATGAATAACGGCAGTTATTATTCGGGGTGGACTTACCATAATAGGTCTATTGGAACACCACTGTATCAAACTGCCGAAACGGCAAGTTTATATGCTCCCCAATGGCATCCGAATAATTATTCTATTTTTGTAAATAATCGCATTCAGTCTTTTAATTTGGGTGCTGAAGGGATGTTGTACGGGTCATTTACCTATCGGTTAAAAACAACCTTCACTCAGAACGCAGGTAGTTATGAGGAAGAGTTTTTTGATAGGTATAGATGGAGTCGTGCCGTAAATTATTATTTCCAAACGGTTAAATATCAGGCGTATCTTTTAGGCGAATTGTCTTGGGTTCCTCAAAAATATAGTCAAATAAAATTGGTAGGGTCTGTGGCATTTGACTTTGGGGATATGTATCAATCGTGTGGCGGACGTTTGTCAATAGTCTATCAACCATTTTAGACGAAGTTTCTTAAAGCATTAAAAAGTGTATATTGTAAGTGATATTTTGGTTAATGTCTTTTTTGCGGTCTTAATATTTTATAAATTTGACCTGAAAAATTGTAATAATGCTAAAGGAAAAAGAAAAGGTTGTCAATAATTTTTTGGCCATTGTTGATGTGTTTGTTGCTTGGGTGGCATTTAATTTGTCCATGTGCATGCATTATGGAGAGGTAAGTCCTATCCCAAAAAAAGATTCCATCATCCTGCATTTTCTTATTTTGCTCATCTGGTTTGTATTGTCCAAACTTTTCCGTTTAAATGAGCTCTATCGGTCGCGACCATATTCTGTTTTGATGGTGAATGTGGTGTTTATGACACTATTGGGTTCTGCCATACTTGTTTTGGCTGAATTTACATTTGGATTAAATTTTATAGGGTTAGAGGCTATAGCCAAGTTTGCGGCTTTGGTTATTATTCTTGAGGTTATTCTAAAGATAAGTATTTACGCCTATCTTAAAAATGCCCGTACCAAGGGGTTAAATACACGCACCGTTTTAATTGTTGGAGATATTACTGCCAAGAGCTTTATAGAAAAGCTGGTTGTACACAAGGAATGGGGTTATCGTATTGTAGGCGTTATAGGTGATGAAGAATTAAAAAGTTTGTATGGAGATAAAGTTCCTTTTTTGCCACTAGACTCTGATATAGATGTGATTTTGGCAGAAAGAACCATAGATGAAGTGATCTATATGCAGCAGAAGGCGCGTATGGAAGATATCATGTCTATTCTTACAAGTTGTAGTGAAGTGGGGGTTGTTTTTCGTATGTCATCACCTTTCTTTAATGTGCTTTCTAATAAAACACATTTGCATTATTTCGATACCACACCATTGTTAACCATCTCTAATACACCAATCGACTACTTAGCTTTAAAAGCAAAAGCTATATTTGATTTTACAATGTCCTTTTTTGCTATCGTCATTCTTTCTCCTGTTTATTTATGTATTGCTTTGTTGATAAAGCTAAGTTCTAAAGGGCCTATCTTTTTTAAGCAAAAGCGTGTAGGGTTAAGAGGACGTAAATATTGGGTTTATAAATTTAGGACGATGGTTACTAATGCCGAAGATTTAATGGCAGAGTTAGCTGAGTTTAATGAAATGGATGGGCCTACCTTTAAGATGACGCGTGATCCACGTATTACTAATATTGGGCATTTCTTAAGAAAAACAAGCTTGGATGAGTTGCCTCAATTCTTTAATGTGTTGATGGGTGATATGTCTATTGTTGGTCCTCGCCCACCAGTTCCCTCAGAGGTAAAAGAGTATGAGCGTTGGCAATTACGTCGTTTGTCTATGAAGCCAGGGATTACCTGTATTTGGCAAGTGTCATCGTCGCGAAATAGCATCTCTTTTGATGATTGGATGAAAATGGATTTAGAGTATATTGACAATTGGTCTCTTAGTCTAGATTTTGTAATTATCTTAAAAACAATCCGCACCATGGTAAGGGCGGACGGGAAGTAGTTTTGTTATTACTTCAATTTTTTTAAATGACTTGTGTTTAAGATGAATAAATTTGTTCTCATTCTTATTGTAGTTTTTGTGGTCGGCTGTTCTAAAGATCCAAGTATTCCTAGTGGTTATCCTAATAAGAATGAGATGGCGCTTTTGCTTGCCGATATCTATCAGTTAGAAGGCTTGATAAATAATCCTCAAACGATGGAAGGTCGTAATAATGCATCTAGCTATTACAAATTTGTTCTAGATAAACATCATATTACTCAAGCTAAATTTGATGAGGTGGTGAAATGGTATACCTCCAATCCCGAGTTTTATTTGTCTGTCTACGATAAGGTTATTTCCATTTTGAGTGAGCGAGAAGCTGTGTTTTTAAGCGAAATGGCTAAGCGTAAAGAAAGTTCTGATCAGCAAACTTTGCTAGAGGAGTCAAAAAGTGACTTGTGGAGAGGACTTCGCGCCTATCAATTTCCATTACTAGATACAAGTTTGTTAAATGCGCAAATACCATTTTTAGTAAATGACACCTTGTTGGGTGCTGGTTTCTATAAGTTAGAGGCTCGTTTTGCATTTGATTCAGTAAGTTATAAGAGTCCAGGAGTCTTATTTATGTTGGCTACTTATGTGGATAACACCAAGGATTCAGTGCAAGTGGATGTTAGAAATGGAGTAGTTAGTCTTATGTATAAAACGTTGGTTGACAAAAAACTATCTGCTCTAAAAGGAAATCTCTTTAAGCATGATGTGCTGTCAAAAGATTCACTGTTTATTAGTGATGTTAAGTTTAGCTTTCTTCCAGAGATAGTTAATTAAATTAGTCTTATGCGTCGTATTTCTGCTCATTACTACCTTAGGCCGAATGGGAGTTGGGGCAAGTATCCACTCATAACGCTTGGAGATGATGGTACTATTGTTTCTATCATAGAAATGGGAGATACGTTTGTGGAGCATCCTAGTCTTGAGTTTTTTAGTGGTGCTTTAATTCCTGGTTTGATTCAAGATTTGAGGTATTTTGAAGGAGCTGATTCTGAACTTATCTGCCTAATAAACAAGTGTTATTCACTAGGTGTTTTACATGTGATTTTACCTGCGAATAGTTTTATTAACCATTCTAAGGTAAAAATTGTGCAGCGAGGTTTTCAGGTCGAGGAGGGGGTTTCGAAAGTGTTGGAGCCAGCGTGGAATATAATAAAATCGAAATTTTCTTTAGGGGCGGATTCGTTAGCTGATATTATCACTTTGCATACGCGTGATTTAGCACAGCAAACAAACACATATCCTCAATGGGGAGTCATTCAGGAGGGGGCCAATCCTGGTTTTGTATTGATAAAAAACATGGATTATAAACTTTTTAGCCTTAGAGCTGAAACAAATCTTAGGATTATTGTTTAATATACAAAAACGAACTTATGCATAAATTAACAATGATAGCCTTAAAGGCTGCAGTTCAGGGAGCTCAAGCCATCATGAAAGTGTATGAAAAGGATGATTTTGAAGTGCGCTTTAAAAACGATAATTCTCCTTTAACCGAAGCTGATGT
>QKIO01000228.1 GCA_003251015.1 Bacteroidales bacterium | reverse complement strand
AGGCCATTTATTTTAGCATTTACCTTATCAATAATACCACTTAAGTCGCTAGGGTTTTTCACAAAATCAATGGGATCCACATCAATAATAAGCAGATTCCCTTTGGTGTAATTTTGAATCCACGCCTCATAACGCTCATTAAGTCGCTTGAGGTAATCTAAACGGATATTGGCTTCGTAACTGCGTCCGCGTTCTTGAATTTGTTTGACCAAAGTGGGAACCGAAGCGCGCAGGTAAATCAATAAATCAGGCGGTTTAACAAACGTACTCATCAGCTCAAACATAGCCATGTAGTTTTCATAATCACGGGTGCTCATCAGTTGCATATCAAATAAATTGGATGCAAAAATATAAGCGTCTTCGTAGATCGTGCGGTCTTGCACCACCACCTTCTCCTGCCCCCTAAAACTCTGTACCGATGCAAAACGACTTCGCAAAAAACAAATTTGTAGGTTAAATGCCCAACGTGGCATGTCGTCGTAAAAATCAGAAAGGTATGGATTCTCGTCAACAGCCTCGTAATGGGGCTCCCACGTCATGTGATGCGCCAACAATTCGGTGAGTGATGTTTTTCCAGAGCCTATATTACCTGCTATTGCAATGTGCATGATGCCTATTGTTGATTAAGTGTGAGTAATTCGGTCATGTGGTCGCGGTTATTAGCCAGACGAGGCACTTTATTTTGACCACCTAATTTATTTTTTCCTTTGAGCCAGTCTACAAATAAGTTTTCGCGAGCCACTACTATTTGTGGTAAGTCTAAGGTCAAATTCTTATAACGTTTAGCTTCGTAATCAGAATTAACCGACTTAAGTGTGTCGTCTAACAACTGAGTGAAAACATGTAGGTCGTTGGGCATTTTATCAAACTCAATGAGCCATTGATGAGCGCCCTTGCTATCAGCACACATAAAAACCGGGGCAGCGGTATATTCTTTGATCACGGCGTTGGTTTCGTGGCAGGCTTTTTCGAGTCCTCGCTCGGCATTCTCTATCATCAACTCCTCCCCAAAGGCATTGATAAAATGTTTAGTACGTCCCGTAATAATAATGCGGTGAGGCTTCAACGAAGTAAAACGTACCGTATCGCCAATGAGGTAACGCCACAATCCACCATTGGTAGTGATAACCAAGGCATAATCCACATTCAACAACACCGTTTCTATGGTATAGGCCTTTGGAAACGGTTTACCCACTTCACTTAATGGAATAAACTCATAAAAAATACCATAATCCAACATCAACAACATGGCGTTGATGGATAAGTCGTCTTGAATGGCAAAAAATCCTTCGGAGGCATTATAAGTCTCCAGATAATTCATCTGATCCGAAGGGATAAGTGTTTTGTATTGGTTACGATAAGGGGTGAAATTAATACCTCCATGCACAAACAACTCAAGGTTTGGCCATACCTCTAACAAATTGGTTTTACCTGTGGTAGCCAGTATGTTTTTTATCAGCACTAAAAACCAACTCGGTACCCCCGTGAGGGTTGTCACGTTTTCTTTGATGGTGGTTTCGGTAATGCGTTGCAGTTTGGTCTCCCACTCGTCCATTAAAGCGATGGAGAGGTCTGGCGTACGCACAAACTGTGTCCAAAAAGGTAGGTTCTCCATCAAAATAGCCGATAAATCGCCAAAGAAACTACCGTTGCTAAAGTTATTGATTTGATGACTGCCGCCTAAAGCAAGACTCTTGCCCGAAAACATGGCATTTTCGGGGCGTTGTTGGTGATAGAAAGCCAAGATGTCCTTGCCCCCTCTAAAATGGCAATCTTCGAGTGAGTCGGCTGTGATGGGTATAAACTTACTCTTGTCGGAAGTAGTGCCCGAGGATTTGGCAAACCACTTCACTTCGCCTGGCCACAACACACTTTTCTCTCCCAAACGCAAACGTTCGATGTATGGTTTGATGTGTTCGTAATCCTGCACAGGCACACGGCTACAAAAGTCTTCATAGGTAGCCATCCTCCGAAAATCGTACTGTTTCCCAAAGACGGTATCTTTAGCAGTAGCAATCAATTCGAAGAGTTGATTCGTTTGAACATCCACTGGATTAGTGGTAAAATGTTCTATTTGTGATAAGCGACGAGCGCTAACTAATGATACTAATGAACTTAATATTGGCATTGGCTATACAACTATTTCTATGCACTAAAGATATACATTTTGAGTCTCATGACTTATCAAAACTCATTTAAAGGCGTTTTTTTGTCTTAATTTTATATTTTTACCAATCCACAAAGGTCACTGCTGATGAATTATTTTGATATTATAACTGCAATAATACTCGTTATTGCGCTTGTTTTAGGATTTAAGAATGGATTAATTATAGAGCTAGCCAGTGTGTTAGCTTTGGTGCTTGGATTATTAGGCGCCATTAAATTTAGTGCCTTTGTAGCTACGTTTTTAGGTCAGTACATAAACACACAATACATTGGTCTTATTGCCTTTGTACTTACTTTTGTGTTGATTGTGATTGGCATTTACCTACTGGCCAAAACCATTGATCAAATGGTAAGTGCCCTTACGTTTAGTTTTCTGAATCGCCTCTTTGGCGCACTATTTAGTTTGTTAAAATACGCGTTTATCATTAGTGTGTTACTTG
This sequence comes from Bacteroidales bacterium, assembly GCA_003251015.1. Classification (GTDB taxonomy): domain Bacteria; phylum Bacteroidota; class Bacteroidia; order Bacteroidales; family Marinilabiliaceae; genus SZUA-582. Next base: position 390 of record QKIO01000228.1, on the reverse strand, counting down.
CCGTGTTTGAGAGTTTCGACCGCAAAGCGCACCTCATCACCCAAGAACAAAAAGACAGCTCACTCTTCTACAAACCGTTGGTATCCATCGCCCCTTTTGTATTTCCTTACCTAAACTTCAACGACATCAAAGAAAAAGTAGAAGATGTCTCAAGCCAAGAGGAGGTGATTATTTAGGGAGTTACGAGTGACTAAAGTTCAAAAGGAGTTACGAGTGGTAGAGTTACGAGTGTCTAAAGTTAATACGTTATAACTTGTCTCCCCGAACTCTGAACTCGTCACTTTAAACTTCCCAACTCGTCACTTTTTAGAGTTACAAGTGACTAAAGTTCAAAAGGAGTTACAAGTTATAGAGTTACGAGTGTCTAAAATTAATACCTTATAACTTGTC
>QKIO01000349.1 GCA_003251015.1 Bacteroidales bacterium | reverse complement strand
TGAGCCATTCTGGACATAATTTTAGATTCACTAAAGAATGCTTACTTTTGTAGTCATCAATCAACAAAATAACACCACATCGCGATGCAAAAAAAAATCATGCTTTTAGGGTCAGGCGAATTAGGCAAAGAGTTTGTAATTGCCGCACAACGTTTAGGACAGACCATTATAGCTGTTGACAGCTACAGTTCGGCTCCAGCCATGCAGGTAGCTGATGCCTTTGAGGTGATTAATATGCTTGATGGTGATGCGTTAGATGCCATTGTGGCTAAACATCAACCCGAAATTATTGTACCCGAGATAGAAGCCATCCGCACAACACGTTTTTATGATTACGAGAAAAATGGGATTCAAGTGGTGCCAAGTGCCAAAGCTGCCAATTTCACTATGAACCGTAAGGCAATACGCGATTTAGCCGCCAAAGATTTAGGTTTACCCACGGCTAAATATACGTATGCCGCTTCGTTAGAAGCCATGTACGCAGCTGTTGAAGAGGTGGGTATGCCCTGTGTGGTGAAACCATTGATGTCGAGCTCGGGCAAAGGACAATCGGTTATAAAAACCAAAGAAGACATAGCAAAAGCTTGGGAAATAGCAGGTTCAAAGGGTAGGGGAGATGATGGAGAAGTTATTGTTGAAGCATTTGTGAAATTTACATCTGAAATAACATTACTTACTGTTACTCAATCAAATGGCATCACTCTATTTTGCCCATCCATTGGTCATGTGCAAGAAAGAGGTGATTATCAACAAAGCTGGCAACCAGCATTAATAAGCGAAAAAAACGTATTACAAGCTCAAGAAATGGCTGCCAAAGTAACCAAAGCATTAAGTGGTGCTGGTATTTGGGGTGTTGAGTTTTTTATATGTGAAGAAGGCGTTATTTTCTCTGAATTATCGCCCCGTCCACACGATACTGGCATGGTTACACTTGCTGGCACACAAAATTTTAATGAGTTTGAATTACATTGCCGCGCTTTATTAGGACTTCCAATACCCGTAATAACCTTGGAACGAGCTGGCGCGAGTGCAGTCGTTTTAGCATTAAAAGATGGTGAAAACATAACTTACGAAGGACTAGAAAAAGCTGCAGCTTATGACAAATCTGATTTACGCATCTTTGGTAAACCATCGGCTCGCGAATATCGTCGCATGGGAGTTACACTGGCTTACGACAAAGTAGGTAGCGACATAAACCAACTGACAGCTAAAGCCATAAAAATGGCAAACGATATAAAAGTAATCGTAAAATAAAACGTTACTAATAGCAAAAAACATAAAAAGCACCAGATTCATGGTGCTTTTTTAGGTTTAGTGGACTATTGACTCAACCATAAGAGCAGCGAAACGTTTATTCATAACAACGTAAAAAACCGTTTGCTAACTAAAAACAAATAAATTATGAAAGGTGTGTTACTGGTTAATATGGGTGGACCACAGTCTTTACAAGAGATGCGTGTGTTTCTGACTAATATGTTTAGCGATAAATACATACTTCCTTTACCCAATGGTATCCGTCAGTTGGTGGCATTTATGATTGCAAAAAAAAGACATCCCTTATCGTGGGAAAAATATCTTTTGATAGGCGGTACACCCATCATCAAACATACCGAAGCCACCGCAAAAGCTCTTAACGAGCTCATCAAACCTACTGTTTATACAGCCTATAGCTATACACCACCATTTATAAGCGATGTGATGACAAAGATGGCAAGCGATGGCGTTACGGACATGACGGTACTAACAATGTATCCTCAAGCCAGTGATACAACCACTTCTTCGGTATTTACTGATGTACAAAAAGCTGCAAAGAAACTGCCAATCGTCAATATTAATAAGATTTGTGATTACAGCGACCACCCTGCCTTTCTTCTCTATTGGCAAAAGCTAATAGAAAACCACATCGAAACGAATCAATTAACCAATCCGTTATTGCTATTCACCGCACATTCGATACCTATTTATGGAGTTAAAAAGGGAGATAAATACCCAGAGACCATTCATAAAATGGCAAAGAATCTGGCGACAAAACTAGATGCACGTTACGAAGTAGCTTTTCAGTCCAGGGTGGGGCCAGTTAAATGGGTGGGGCCTGATACAGACGATTTTTTAGAGAAACTTATTACCGAAGGTGAAAAAAATGTAGTGCTAATACCCATAAGTTTTACCACCGAATGTTTAGAAACCACCTATGATTTAAACATTAGGTTGGTAGATACTTACAAAACAGATACCCGCGTGGAACACATTTCAAGAGTAGCTATACCATCGGCTCATCCATTATTTATAGATGCCTTAAGACAAATCATAAATGAATAACAACCAACGACCCATCGTCATCATAGGAGCTGGTGTGACAGGACTCACTCTAGCACACAAACTAAAAAAAGCAGGTTTACCATTTATAGTCCTTGAAAAACAAGGTAGAGCAGGTGGCGTAGTAAATACGCAAACTGAACAGGGTTTTACCTACGAATCTGGTCCTAATTCGGGTATCATTTCACATCCTGAAGTGGTGACGTTGTTTGATGAGCTGGGTCAAAACATTAGCGTTGAGAAAGGCAACGACTTGGTTAAAGTACGTTATGTGCTAAAAAATAATAACTGGCAGGCATTGCCATCCAGTGCAAAGAGTGCTATTTTAACGCCACTATTTACATGGAAAGACAAATTTAACATCCTCATAGAACCCTTTAGAACTAGAGGTAAAAACCCCAACGAAACATTAGCTCAACTCGTTAAACGTCGTTTGGGCAACAGCTTTCTAGATTATGCCATTGACCCATTTGTACTGGGCATCTATTCTGGCGACCCCAGCCAATTGGTAACACGTTTTGCATTTCCTAAATTATATAACCTCGAACAAACGTATGGCAGTTTTATTGGAGGAAGCATCAAAAAAGCAAAACTGCCCAAGTCGGAGCTTGAGAAACGAACTGATAGATCTGTATTTTCATTTGTAGGCGGATTAAGCACGTTCACAAATGCTCTGTATGAGTC
>QKIO01000202.1 GCA_003251015.1 Bacteroidales bacterium | reverse complement strand
AGTGAGTATCGCTATGAGCTGGAGAATAATCTTGAGCCATTTAAAGGTCTGCTTTTAGGATTGTTTTTTATATCTGTAGGTTCAAGTATTAATTTCAAACTGTTTGCTGAGCATGCTGTATTAATAGTTGGTTTATTAACAGCGTTGTTGATTGTTAAGTTTTGTGTGGTTTTTGTTTTGGGGCGTTGGTTTGGTTTAAATCGTTCTCAGAATATGATTTTTGCCTTTAGTTTGGCTCAAGCTGGGGAGTTTGGTTTTGTTTTAATATCGTTTGCCTCACAAAACGCCATCTATGATGAATTTACCTCAGGGGTATTGTTAATTATAGTTGCTCTGTCAATGCTTTTAACGCCTTTACTATTTATTCTTAATGAGCGTTTTATTCAACCTAAACTAGCAGTGTCCGATTCACAAGTAGAACATGATGAAATCGAAAGTGAAGGTCATCCTGTTATTATAGCGGGGTATGGTCGTTTTGGAATGGTGTTAGGTCGTTTCTTAAATTCTAATGGCATTAAATCAACGGTTATTGATAATAATCCTCACAATATTGAATACTTACGTAAATTTGGGTATAAGGTATTTTATGGAGATATAACACGTCCCGAGGTGCTTCGATCAGCAGGTGCTTCGGAAGCCAAGGTCTTAGTAATAGCCATGGGGGATAGAGCTCAAATTGATAAGATGGTGCAAGTATCTGGTCGTTTTTTTCCCCATTTAAAACTGGTGGTTCGTGCCGTAGATGTGGCGCATGCCTTAGATTTGCATCATAAAAAGATTACATCGGTAAAACAAGAGGTGTTTGATTCTGCTGTAGGTTTGGGTGCAGAGGCTTTAAAACACTTAGGTTATACAGAGCATCAATCACATCGCTCTTCTAATTCGTTTAAGTATTTTAGTAATCAATATATGGCTCAACTTCAGAAGAGGTATACGCCTGATGATCCGCACTTTGCTATGGAGGCACACCGTTTCTCTGAACATCTTGAGAATATCCTCATGATGCAACAGAAACAATCGTATCGTTCAAATGATTGTGCATGGGATCCAGAATCGCTGAATGAAGAAATTGAAAAAGATTAGTTGTTAAATATTAAGCTTATGCGTATTGTATTTGTTGGTTCTGGTAATGTGGCGACGTGCCTAGCTCATGCTTTCGTAGCCGAAGGGCATATTATTACTCAGGTTTATAGCCTAACTATTGATAATGCTCAGCTTTTAGCTGAATCGATACGTGCTTCAGCCGTAGATGATTTTATGTTGCTCAACTGCGATGTCGATTTAGTTGTGATAGCTGTTAAAGATGATGCCATAGCAGATGTTGTTGGAAAATTACCAGAAACATCTGCCATGGTAGTGCATACTGCGGGAAGTATTGATGTGGCGGTTCTCAGTCGTTTTGTTAATTATGGTGTTTTATATCCATTTCAAACATTTACCAAAACAAAGAGTGTTAATATTCTTGAGGTTCCTTTATTGGTAGAGGGCAGTAGTGCTGTTGTAGAGCAATCCCTACTTCTTTTTGCTGAAACAATTTCTAACACGACTCTAGTTGTTAGTAGTTCTCAGCGTCAACAACTGCACCTGGCTGCTGTTTTTGCATGTAATTTTGTGAATCATTTGTATGTGATAGCCCATGATTTGCTAAAAGAAAGCGACTTGCCTTTTACTTTGTTGTTACCACTCATAGGTGAAACAGCACATAAAGTTGAACAAGTAGAACCGCGATTAGCTCAAACAGGGCCAGCAAGTAGAGATGATATAAAAACCATTGAGGTTCATAAGAAACGGTTGAGTGTAAACCCTGAACTGAAATCCATATATGAGTTGTTAACCAACCGTATTTTAAAAACCGCCCAAACTTTTAGTGAGAAATAACAATTCTTAAAAAGGCAGTTAAGGCATTGTTTAACTGAATGGCTTGTCCTGGGTTAATGCAGTATTGTAGGTCTGGTTGTACACGTATGTTATTCACAAGGTTAAATGCATAGGTTAATTCAATGGCTGTTTCATGCATGGGTCTGTTGAATATCTCTAAATTGTTTAAACCAGCATGTGCCACAGCTAACCCTAATACATCACTGGCATCTTTAAATAAGATACCCGAATAGTTAAACCCAAAACCTAGGTAGATTGGGGTATGGTTTATGATTTTGTTAGGAGAATAACCTAATTGCACAAAAGCATCTAAACGACCTTTTACACCTTCAGGTTTAGATATAAGGGTGTGGTCTGCAATGGCATGGAATTGTAAATTCCCAGATGTGTTTTGGGTAGTGTCATTGATAGTTGGGAATTTTCCACTGTGGTATACTGATCCAAATTTAATTTTTCCATTTTGTTCTTGGGTATCTGAATAGTTATATTCTATCTCAGTGACATATAAAAATCCTTCTTCTTCGCTTAGTTCCCAATTAATATTGTATCTATTTTCTTCAGTTTTTCCAGAATTGCCATCCCAGATACCTGCCAATATTGCGATGCGTTGATTTAATTGGTAGTTTAGTTGTAAACCAAGGGTTGGTGAAGGAAATATGGGGGTTGGCATGTTGAGCGATACTGTTGGCATCACGCCAAAAGAACTATTTAAATAAAGCCCACCAACTGATGATATATGATAATTAGTGTTTAAGTCTAATAAACCTACTTTAATACCTATTTTGTTAAAATGTTGGTTGTAACAAAATTCATATAAGTGAGTGTGTTCTCCTCCATCTATATTTGAAGCTACTTGCTGGTCGCCAATGTAGTCTTGAGAAGGAGTTGCCCCATGTGTGTTTTGTATGGAGCTATAAAAACGACCTCCTTTCCATAGTCCTAAGTCATCTGTAGTAATTCCTAATCCAAAGCTTAATAACCCTAAATACCCTTGGCCAGTTTTAATGCCACCCGATAAATTAGAAAAAAAATCGCCTATATATTTGGCCTCTATCGTAACAGGCGATTCTTTCTTTTGAGCTTGAATGTTTGAAAACGTTATTAAAAATATAAAAACAAAAGTAATAT
>QKIO01000073.1 GCA_003251015.1 Bacteroidales bacterium | reverse complement strand
CTTTTGTGCTATCTTCATGTTCGCCAAAGCAAAATGATTCGATTAACTAAAATAATTAAACTCGAAAACTTTTCCTTTGGCTCAGTTGGGCTAAGGAGCTGTAGTGCTATTAATTTGCCCTACGTTTCATGAACAAAGCCGTTATCGGCAATTACCGCGCAGAATAATTAGAGAAAATAATAAGGCATAATAGAATATAAAATGGCTGACATTACTATTAATAACATAAAGAATATTAAAAGATTAGAGTTTAATATCCCCAAAAAGAAAGGTGTTTATCTTCTTACAGGTGTCAATGGAATTGGAAAGTCAACGTTATTGAGTTGTATTCATAGAATTGGATATGGAAATGCCTTTAGAGATAATATGAAAACCTCAATTAATGGAACAATTGATGAGTTTAAGGGTAATGTAACTTACACTGTAAATAATAAGAAAGTTGAATATGCCTATAGAAAAACAAGGTGGACACCTAAACCCAAAGGCAATAGTAAAATATTGAAAGAATTTGGATTTAATAATGTTATGTTTTTTCCACCAACAGGAGCTAGGCTATATGTACATAATGAAGAATTAAATGTACATAAAATTAGAAAAGCAGACCAGTGGCTAATTGATGCAATGAACACAATATTCTTGACAGAAAAGTTTTCTGAGTTAAGAACAATAAGCATAGACGCTAAAGCACGTGGAGTATTTGCTAATCATCGGAATAATATTGCATATCTTTTAAAAGAAGGGAAGGTCGGAAATAAGAACCAATATTATTCAGAAAAGAATTTTAGTTTTGGTGAAATATTAATTCTAAATCTATTAATAGGTTTGAAATCAATGCAATCGAATTCACTTTTACTTATAGATGAATTCGAATTGGCATTACATCCAAAAGTTCAGATTAGTTTATATAATTTTCTTAAAACTATATCAATAGAGAAAAATATAGTAACAATATTTTCTACCCATTCTGTTAGTTTAATTAAGAATTGTAAGAATATTATTTTCCTAGAGTATGATGTACATGGTAACATTGTAGTGCATGAAAACTGTTTTCCAGCTAGAGCAATTGGAGAGATTGCATACCAAGAAGATATTTCTCCAGATGCAGTATTTTTTGTAGAAGATATGATGGCAAAGTTTTATTTACAAACAAAACTAAATCATTTTAAAAAAGTGACTGGTGTAATTCCAGATGTTAAAATAATCCCAATAGGCCCTTTCTCAAGTGTTGTTGATTTTCATAATCAAGCTAAAGGTTATGTGTTTAGTGATAATGTTAAGACTATCTCATTTTTAGATGCAGATGTAAAAAGTGAATCAATCCCATATTACAAAAAATGGGAACCTACTTGTAGTTTTTTGCAGAGTTACAATCAAATAAAAAATGATGTGCAATTTTTAAGTATCACTCCTGAAGTGGGACTAGTTAAAGAATTGGAATTTGATAAAACTATAACTACTACATGGTTAAAATCAACATTTGAAAACCAGTCATTAGATTTCATATAAGGGGTACTACGAATGATGTAAATATTGTTGCTCGAACAAAAATGGTTTAAAGTGTTGATTAATAAGGATTGCAATCCATTTTTAGCCATTTTTAGACTAGAACGAATGGTGTAAGTAGTTTGAATATTCATTGAATTGTGTTATAATAATGCAGCCAAAAATTAAAACCATTTAAGCCCTAGTTAAGTGGTTGATATAATTAGGCATAAAGATCATAAAAATAACGTCAATACTATTCAAAGTGTATTGACGTTTTTATAAGTACAAGCTATAAAATCAACCGTTACCTTACAAGATACCTTACAAATTACCTTACAATTTTTGTTTATGGATTTATCCTGAAGGTTTCTATTTTTGCATAAGACCTATTTAATATGCGCAATCCTGAATTAAAAGAAGCTAGAGACAGAGCAATTGTAGATAAGTTCTACGAATTGTATGACGTAAAGCGCCTACGTATGGACGACGTTTTACAAGAGTTATCACAGAAGTACTTCTACCTTGATAAGAAGTATATTTATTCGCGAATTTATTATAATAAAGAGAATCTCGCCTACTATAATAAACTACTAAAGCAGGCAAAAAGTAATTAATAGCATAACGATAGGTGCTCAAAGACTTAACACCATTTCGTTATTATTTCTTAATACTGTTCTATAATAAATAGTGGTTCTGTGTCTGTTGTTGATGGTCTTTCAATTGGCTCATTAACAACAGTTACTTGGTTAACCGTATTTTGGTTAAACTCGGCTTGGGCGCTAGCGTCTTCTACGTTGCAGTTGAATGAAATACGGTAAAAGTTACCAGCACCTCCGGATTCTTCTCTACCCATAGCGACACGGCTCATTTGGAAAAAGTGTTCTCCACTTATACCATGAAAGCAAGTGTGTAGCTTTGTTAGGATTCTTAAGTATTCTGTAGCACTATCTTGATTGAAAGAACCAAGGTAGGAATCACTAAATGTTTCGAAGAATAAGTAAATGTCGACTTGCAGATCGCACTTTTGAATTAACTGGCTTAAATCCTCACAGTTATCTAATCTAAAAGCAATGAATGCCGCAGGTGTTGGGAAAGGTATGTCTTCTGATAAATACGAAACTTGTTCGTGCCACAAGTCGACCCATTGTATTTCGGGGATGCGGTCTTGTATGCGTTGTGCTACTTCCTTATATAAGTCTGTCCATGCTTCCATAAGAGGTATTATTTAAATAGTGTTTAAACGTCTTTTAAATTGATCTGAATTGAATTGTTGTTGAACTGTTGTTCTACCTGTTTTCTTATCACCTCGCCAAACCATAAGTCGAAGTTGTTCATTAAAGCTTTACTGTGTCCCATGAATTGATGTTGTGGTATCTTTATTCTTGAGCCAACAGTCTTTAATGCCATTGCACGGCAAAACATTGCTTTCTTACCTATTGAAACATTCTTTTTGTTTAAAGAAACCGCACCTTGTTTATTGACCGATACACTACCGCTTAACTCGTAGAACTTCGCCCAAAAATATTTCTTCATTCGTGTAGTTACAACAATATAACCGCCTTGATTATGAATAGCAGCATAAGGTGAATCGGCAATGACAACGACTTTCTCCATGGTAACAGTTTGCTTTTTAATGGAGCGCATTAGTGAACCTCTGTTGTACATGGTTCTTTTGCCTGCTAATGGGCCATTGCTTTGTTGCCATTTTTGAAATGAAGCATCTGTAAAACCACCTTTCACAAAGCTTTCTTTAAAGAACTTAACTGCCTCACTTGCTGCGTAGCGTGAAGCATTCTTTTGCAGTTCTCTAGCTATCTGCATAAATTCAGGTACCTTGTTTTTTCGTGCCATATGTCGTATATTTGTATTACAGAGCGAGCGTTGCTCAATCTGTGCTCGAAGGTTGATGTTTCCGGCATCAACCTTTTGTATTTTAGTCTATCTTGAAATAGGTCATAAAATCATTGCTATTAATCTGCTTTCGAGATACCTTTAAGACCTTATCATCCTTGATAATTACAACCTGTTTAATTCTTTGATTCATCTTACTTTTATCTGATAAATCACCTCTTAATTTTCGTGCAGCAATAGCCAAAGAGTTTTCTTCAATGGCATCTGTTAAATCCAAGATTACCCACTCACATCCTTGTTTATTGGCGGCATAAACATTGTTTTTTACAAAATTTTCCGTTTTGGTAGTCTTCTTTGGATCCCATGATTTTAAATCGGCCAAAACGCCGGGTTTTCCTACTCCGATTTCAGGATTTTTAACAGAAGATTTATCACTTGGGTTTATGTGGGGCAAAATGTAAATGTTCTTTTCTATTATAGGTGCAATTTTCTTGGCTGCATCAATGCATAGTTCTGTATCAGCTAAGTCAGAAAAGTCATTGACAAATACTTTGTTGTCGCCTACATCAATGGTTTGATTGTATGGCATGAAGCTTTTCATTCGTTCTGTATTGTCACGAATAATCCCCTGGTCTTTGCGTGCAACGTTCATGAAGTAGCTTTGGTCTTGTGTAAAAACTTCTCCAGTGTTGTGGGGATTGTTACTGAATTTAATGCCTTTTAAGGTTCTACCGTCTGATGGTGGATCGGTAGTTTGTTCTAACCAACATCGGCAGTTATGGTCGAATGGTGGTAAAGCTTTCCATTCTTTTACAGGCTTTACAAGGCCTTCGTTTGCTGCGTGATTTTCACGAACATCATCATCCCCCATGGTGCGACACTTAAGGTTTGGATATTGGTTGACATCTTCTAAATATGTTGCATAGGCTTGAGCTGCACTCACCGAACTACCACAAAAACGAAGCTCAGTTTCTAAATATTGGGCATTGTGTTTTTGAACAATCGCTTTTGCTTGTTTAATGAAGTCGTCTTTCGATGTTTCTTTGGTGTTTAAACCGTTTAAATGCTTCATTAAGTCGTGGGATTTAGCTCCGGCAAACCTCAAAAAGTTTTCCCGGAAGTCCCGGGTTAACTTCTCGTTGTAGTAACCTTTGCCCCAAGCTTTCTCAGCTTCTTTATTAAAGGCAGCATAGTTCTTTAATACTAAATCCTTATCAAGGTCGGTGGGTTTTACTTCACCGTTGTAGATTTGATTGGCTAAACGATCTATGGCTGCATCCCATGTGGCTGCAAAAACATCCCATGCGTTTACTAATGCCATATAAGGAGCATTGCCTAATCGTTTAAAGTCTGCTTCAAGTTCTTTTTTTTTTTGAGCGTTGGGATCGTCAGTATTAGTTACTGGATTAAGCGTTTTCATTGCTGTAATCGGCAAGCCTGTACGGTTGCGTACTTCTTCAATATCGAATTCGAACGATGAAGACAGCTTTTGAACAGCATCGATGTAACTGGTGATGTCTAAGGTCTCCTGATTATCCCACACTAAAGTGTGCGTTGCAAACTCAGCATATACGCTGCTCAATTTTGCTAAACGTTGGCGAATTTGCGTGTTGAAGAAGTGTTTAAACGTCAATTTATCCGCTTCGTGACGGTCTTGGGCTACTCGTTCTTGAATCTCAGCAGAACCAACAAAGCTCTTTTCATCAACCATTGCAGTACCACCAAGAACTGCCTTGCTTAATTCCTTGTTGCAAATGTCGTTGATTAAGGCTTTAAAGGAGTTGTAAGCATCAACATTGTAGTTGTTTGGTACTTCAATCTTCTCATTGCCTTGTAATACGGCAAAGTGATTCATTCTGAAATCTTGCAGCATTGCAAATAGCTCATCTCTACGAGTGTTGTCCATGCGTTCGGTGATGGCAAACAAAGGAGGTACACCAAACTTCTCAATGTAGCTCATCCAAGAACCAAGTCCCAACTTTTTAGCCAGTACAATCATGGCTAATTGGTTTAGCATACCCAGTTCCCAATCATTACCAACTTGAACATAGAAATCTTTGTAAGTTCCTTCCCGGTAACTTGTGCCTTTATCATCGTACTCTTCGTTGATGATAATTCCCTGTTGAGGAATGAAGTTTGATTGTGGGATTTCGCTCACGCGACTTAACTCACCTGTCTCATCAAGATCGAACAGCTCGATAAGTGTTGTGCCTTGGAAAGTTTTACCAATGATTAAACGTACGAGGTCATCAAACCAAGGACGTTCTAACAGTTCTTTTAAGGCTTCGTTTTCTTCACCTTTTTCGTTAACAATTTTGTATGATGAACGCTGAACCCTAAGAATGCGTGTATCTATTACCGATGCTAAATGAAGGTCAAGTTTCAAAGATTGATAAAAGCGCATTAATTCACCTCGCCTTGGGTTTTCGGGGTCGGTTGCCATTGTTACAGCATTGGTCCAGTCTTTTAATTCCTTGCGTTTATAAATCGTAGACTGTCGCTCATACTTAGCTTTATCTTGTCGCTTATAGTATTCTGCATATAAGGTGCTGCTTTTTAAACGGCTTACAATGGCTTTACCTGCTGCACTTCCGATACGTTGAACAAAGTTGTACTTACTCATTTAAATGCTGTTTAAATAAAATAATTATCGTTGGTATTGTTGCCAAAAACAGGGCTTGCACTTGTGCCATCTTCCTTAGTGAGTTTAGGGCAATCGATTAAATTCATTACGCCACTTTGGATGCGTTCTAAGTCTTTCTTCGCATCGTTGTATAACTGGATGTAATCTTCAGGAACTTTACGCGCTGCATTTCGGCGAACACTTCGATAAACCACAATGCTTGCTATGATTTGAACCAGTACACCATTACGAGTTGGTTCTGCACCAAAGATTTGCTCATGATCGTAAGTTCCGGAGATGTAGGACACGACTAAATCAATGGCCTTTTCTTCGATGTTATCTAAGATGGCATTGTTATCTAAATCAATACCTGTAGCCAAAGCCACACTTTCACCCATTAAACGTTCTTGGATGATGGTTATTAAATCTTCTTTATTGATATACCTCATGGCATGTTAAATTTTGATTTCATCTTACCGGACTTCCACCACTTATCGCCATTGCTCTTTTTGCCTCCGGGTGTGCAATAGAGTTCTAGTTTTGAAATGGCTTGTTGGTCTGCATCGGGACTATCGTCATGCTCTGTCATCCCTTCTTCAACTGCACACAGCTGCATAATTCCAATTTGTGTGTCGGAATGGCTTTTTAATGCTTCGTTGTAATAATTGCGACTGTTTTGATAATACGGCTGCATGGTGATCATGCGCATAAGCTTGTTGCCTTTTACAAGAATCTTCATAAGGTTTAAATTGATGCCGTATTCATCTTCCACTTCATCGATGGCACGTTGTACTTCACCGTTCCAAAACTGCGATTCGTACTGAAAGACTGCGTTCACATTACGACCTAAGCGTTTCTTAAACTCACACATCCAAGCAACGGCTTGTTTCATCTTAGATTGCTTTACATAACCATCGATCAACCAAAAGTTATGCCCATGTAAGCCCCAAGCTTTTACCGCATTGTAGTCACTGTTTTCGTTACCGGCATAGGCAATATCCCAATGCACAACAATCATTTTAAACTCTTCTAATGGTGGCATTGGAGCCCATTGAATTTGATCTTCGCTAAAAATTGCACCTTCGAGTTTTGTTTCGTGTAAGTATTCTGCATAGGCAGCAACAACACCCATGTTCTTTTCTTGGGTTCTGTAATAGTCTGCGGTGTAATAATCCCATGCAGGTTCGTAGGTGACTTTGTTGTATGCTTTTACTTGTCGTACACGCCAATCCGGATGACGCTCCTGTAGTATGGTTTGAGTCATTACACGAGCGAACTTATTACACGCATAAAGCATGCGTCTGATAGAACCTGTCATGGTTGCTAAAATATCACGCTCGATCATATCGGCTTGCTTGCGCATACGTTTTGGACTTCCAATTGTGTCAGGTGTTTCGGGATCATCAATCACCCATAGGTTGGGTCTGCGTTGCTTTACCCTAACACCACGCACCTTTTTCTTAAAACCGAAGGCCATACCAATAAAGCGTTGGTCTATGGTTTTAAAATTTCCTATTTCCCAATCACCTTCACATTTCTGATTCCCAAAGTCGTGAATGAGCAATTGGTTGCCTTCCAATTCGGCTTGTATATCCGCTAATAATTCCTGAGCACGTTCTTTACTATCAGACATTAAGCATAAAAACACATCTTCACCACGCATCCATAACCAAAGTGGAACAATGATGTTGCAATAAACCGACTTTGCCAAACCACGTCCCCATTCTTCGAACTCTATAAACAATGGGTCGCTCGCCACATCTTTACAAAGTTGAATTTGAAAAGGTGCTGAATCGGCCATGGCATAATGAGGCAAGTAAGTTTTGATCATGTACCGCGGGTCGTCTTGTGCCCGGGCAATACGCTCTCTTTGTTCTGCTTTGGTCTCGAAAGGATTTACATCATTGGCATTACGAGCAATATCAAGCTTCTTAAGAAATGCTTCTGCCTTTAGTTTATCGGCTCTTTGTCGTGATACTGCCATGTTTAACCTATTTCAATGGTTTTTTTGCGGATTAATGTGGCCTGAAAATCAACCGTCTTTTCCCAAAGGCTTTCATCATATACACGAAGTGCATTAAAGATATCGTCCATTACATCGATGTATGTTCCAAGCGTGTAATTGGTTTTGTCAAGCGAAAGCAAGGTTTTGTTTTGCTTTGCCATCTCATCACTAAGTGCACGTGCATCTTTTCTTAGGCGAATCTCTTCTTGAGTATCACTCATCTTTTGAGCATCAAGAATTAATTCTTCCAATTGAAGACGTTGTTGGCTCATTACTCTTAAGAGCTTTTTAATGTTGTCTGCATCGGTGCTAATACATTGTTGACGGTTGTTGCGTTCCTCTTTAAAATTTCCGTCTATTGCCCATTTGCTTACAGTTGCTTCGGTCACACCTAACAGAAGAGCCACTTCCTTTTGGCTTTTTCCTTGAACAACGATGCATTCGTAGGCGGTACGTTTAAGCTTATCGTACACTTCCTTAGAGAGTTGTTTTCTGCGTTTCTTGCTTGCCATTACACTTTATTTTAAGCCAAAGATTGTTTGAATAAAGCGCACCCGAAAAAAGTTGTTTTATGTAGTTGTAATATTTTGACTACAAGAAATATATATCACTTCTACATAAGGTTTTCACACTAGAAGAAAAGCCGATTTTATCCCCTCGAAAAATCCCTGAATATTTGCTCATCGATTTACAATGTGAACTAAAAAACATGAGTAAAAATTTACTAGTTAAGGTCTATGCTGAGGGAACAACCGGAAGGGTTGATATAATCGGTAATATCTCGGAATGGAATCAGAACAATGCCGTAGAGATGCGAAGTAAATGTGAGGAGCTAAAAGCTTCAGGCATAACTAAGTGTCATGTTTATGAAATGACAGGAGGTGGTGACTGTTTTCAGGCCAATGAAATTGTGAACATTCTAATTGATGTATTTGGTAGCTATACCGGAGAAGGTGGAGCGCTTGTAGCCAGTGCCGGAACTTACATTGGCGTAAAAGCAAGCCACTTTACTATGGCGAAGAATGGTCAATACATGATTCACAAACCGATGGGAGGAGCTCATGGAAATGAAACCGAGGTTGAAAACTACCTAGAGTTACTTAAAAACATGACCACTACCTATTACGATGCTTATGTAGGCAAGCTAAAAAAGCCGGAAGCTGATTTTAAAGCAAAATGGGAATCGGGTGATTTTTGGATGACTGCTGAAAAAGCAAAGGAATGGGGTTTTGTTGATGAAGTAAAAGGTGACACGAAGATAGACCAAACAACTGCTAGCTATATTAAGAATAGTGGTTCGCCTATTGAAGCTACAGTAAATGTTACTCCCCAAAACACAAATGACATGGATTTAAAAGCAACTGCTACTGCTCTTGGTATGGATGTAAATTCAACCGAAGAGCAGGTAAACGCACGCATATTGGCAAATGCGCAAAAAGCTGCCGGATATGACACCTTAAAGGCTCAACAAGAGCAAAAGGACAAAGATGACAAGGCAGCAAAAGTAAAGGCTGAGCTTGATGCTGCTGAGAAAGACAAGCGCATTAAAGCCGATGACCGATCGAAGTGGCAAGGTTTGTTAGAAAAGGACTTTGATGGAACTAAGGCTGTATTAGACAGCTTACAAGCTGTGGTAAAACCATTATCGGCTGATATTAAACCATCGGCAAACGGAAGTGGTGCAACATACCAAGGAAAGACTTTTGAAGAGTTACAGGATTCTAACCCTGAGATGTTAGAGGAATTAGAAGAAAAGAACCCGGAAGCATACAACGCATTGTTTGCAGACTGGAAGAAACGTAATAAAATTTCTTAAGGAGGACTTTTAAATGGCTGATATAGCAGATGGTAACTGGCTAAACCAGTATGTAGCTCCACAATTACTAGTGGAGTTTAGAAATTATAACGATGCTTTTTTGAGTGCTTTAAAAAGTGCTCCTAAGGCTGCGGTAACTGCTGATGGGATTCGTTTCAACAAGCTGATTAACAATGTAGGTTTCTACGTGGACAATACAGCCGATTTTGTCGCTAAGAAAATGACGGGCAAAAAGGTGTTTATTGAGTGGGAAAAGTACGATACTGATCCAACCGAGGTCGATGACTCAGAAGTACGAGCATTAAACTACGACAAGCGTTCAGAGGTACGCACCAAGCACACGGAAGCGTTTAAAATTGGATACCGTGACCATGTTATTTGGAAACTCGCACCGGATGACAATACAGCATCAGAAATGCCTGTAATGAGAACTACCGGAGGCAACGATGGTAATGGTCGTAAGCGAATGACTTTTGCAGACCTCGTACAATACCTTGAGCTGATTAAGACCTTAAACTTGCCTAAGCAGGATGAGTTTAACATGGTTCTTTGTCCGAATCATCAAACGGACTTAATCTTAGATCGTGATAGTGCTGCCTACTTTGCGAATAAGCAAATCTTTTTTGACCCTGTTACAGGTAAAGTTAACTCTGTTATGGGCTTTAAGTTTTGGGAAAACAATGCTGCCGTTGCTTATGCAGCTGATGGTAACAAGTTAGCCAAAGGTGCTGCACTTGGTGCAGGTGATCAGTATGGCTCTACTTTCTTCTATGGCCCTAATACGGTTAAGCACATTGAGAAAGTGAAGACTTTGTACAAGCCTGAGACTATGGATACAGAATCGGCTGATCCTAAAAGCACCTTCAGAACGCAAACTTATGGTTTGATTGATCGTGTGGTGGATTACGGTTTCGGTGCTATTGTAAGTGCTAATGTTTAACCTCTAATTTTCTAATAATGAAAACTAAAAACGAGAACGAAAGAAAAGCAATAGCAGCCGATATTTTTGAGCGTTATCCAAAGGCTAAGAAGGTAGCCGTTACATCGGATGGCATGGCCTTTATTACCGATGAGAATGAAATTGCGGTGAAGAATCATTCTAAAAACAACCGCTACGGCAAAGAGCTTTCTATCTCTCACTTTAAGCGTGATGAGATGGAAGACGAACAGGAGGACAAGCCGAAAACTGCTGAGCAGGCCGGTAAAGCTCGCAAAACAGTAATTGAAGCTGCTGAAAAGCGTATGAATGAATTAAAGGAAACTGAATAATGAGTTTTCAGGGTGCATATATTAATAAGTTAAACGGTGGTCTCAGAAATGGTTCTGAGACCGACCGTGTTATTTGTCTTATCTGCGGTATGACTTTGGTTGGTGATTTGGCTTACAATACCAAATACGAACTACTGGACATTAATACGGTAGAGGACTTAGGTATTACGACCTCGAGCGATAGCACAAACGGTGAGTTGGTTTATTACCACTTGTCAGAAATGTTTCGCTTATCACCGGAAACTAAATTTTGGTTAATCCCGGTTAACAAAACAACAACCGTTGCTCAACTGGTAGAAGATGATGCTTTAATAGCAGCTATCCGCTCTATTGATGATGTGAATGTGTTGGGTATTGGTGGCTTGTCTACCATGGTTGCTGCTAGTTTAGCAGATGCAGTTTTGTTACAGGGCCTTGTGGACGAATTAGCCGTTGAGCATTTACGCATAGACGGTATAATTGTGGAAGGTGTAGGAGCTGCTGTTGCTACAGGTGAAGGTGGTTATCCTGATTTGCGTTCGATTACAGCACCAAACATTAGCTATGTAGGTGGTCAAGACCCTGCCATTGCAGCGTTGAATGCAGCCTTTGCGAAGCGTGCCGGGCTTGGTACTGTTTTAGGTTCGGTAGGAGTACGTAAGGTGCATGAGGATTTAGGTTCGGTGGATATTGAAGAAAAACCACGCTCGAGACGCGGTGAAGAAAACTATTCACTTAGTAACGAAACGTTAGGACGCTGGCTATCGGCTGCGCTTAGTGATGGTACTGCTTTTAAAAGCTTAACCAAAGCTGAGCAAAAGAATCTGAGTGCCAAAGGTTGGATTTATGTCGGTTCGTTTGCCGATTACCCGGGCTTCTATTTAAGTGGCTGCCCTACAGCAGTAGATAAGTCGAGCGACTACGCTTATTTCAACTTCAATTGCATTTGGAACAAAGCAGCTCGTATTATTCGCAGGGTGTTAATCCCTCGCGTACGTTCTAAGGTTCCTACCGACCCGGCAACAGGTCAGATTAAAAGTACCTGGATATCGGGTTGCGAAGAGTCGGTGAAGAATGCTTTACAACCAATGGTGTCTGCAGGGAATATTGATGAGAGTGAAATCTACATCAACCCGGTACAAGTAGTTAACGAAGATTCGCCTTTACGTGTGAAAGGTAAGTTAGTTGTTGGCATGGTGGTACACGAGTTTGATGTTGACCTTGGTTTAACCAATAAATTATAACAGATGTCAGCAGTTAGCACACTTATAAACAAGTTCGGCAAGTTGGCCGGATGGAACGATGTAACCATTAATATGCTCGGTAGAGATGTTGAGGGAATTACAGACGTTGAGTATGACGACAATATGGATATTGAAGTTGCCCGAGGTCAGGGAGCTTATCCGATTGGTTACGGTGAAGGAAACTACGAGGCTAAAGCGTCTTTTACACTATACATTGAAGAGTGGAATGCTTTGCAGAAATCTTTACCACCGGGTGCAAGTATGCATCAGATCGCTCCGTTCCCTGTTGTCGTAGAATACGACTACAATGGAATGAAAATGAAAGACACCTTTGTGGCAAAGATTAAAGGCCGTGGCGTAGCTGTGAAGCAAGGAGATAAAACCATTGCCCGAAAAGCTGAATTGGTGGTATTGGGTAAGATACTTTGGAATATATAATCGTTTAAGCACTATTTAAATACCTGCATAGGATGAAAAAATTAGTTCTAGTAAGCAAGAATATCACACCTGAGATCATTGAACAAATGAAGGTGAAGTATGGTAAAATCAAAGTTATTACCGTGGTGGTTGAGGAACCAATCTATGATATTGACAAATTAACTTTTGACGATCTGATTAACTTAAAAAAGTTAGGCATAGATATTTCCGTTATTCGTCAGAAAGATTTGTCTTTAGAGGAGCGTTTGAAGCCTTTGGAGAAACTTGTTGAAATGAAAGATGATAAGGATTGTTTTGAGCTTATCAAGAAGGTAAATCACTTATCCGGAAAGGTTATCGAAGAAGGTGAGCAATACCAGTTTATTGTAAAACGTCCTGATCGTGGATTGATTAAGATGCTTTTACCATTGGCGCAAGGTGGAAAGATTGATGACTTTGCAGACAAAGCGGTGAAAAACTTAATTGTTGGTGGAGATCAAGAAGCTTTAGAGGATGGTATTGTCTTTATGGGTGCAGTATCTCAGTTAAAAGAAATGATAGCCCCGGCCCAAGCTTTTTTATCCAAAGCGTAGAGGACTATAAGGTTGATAAAGAAGATTTCTTCCGTCAGGCCGATGCTGCAATTCGTAGTGAATTCAGCATTGATCCTGACACTTTGGATGATGATTCTTATTGTAAACTCTACGCAGACTTTCTGTACTTAAACGAACTCAAGCATTTAAACATTAAGGCAGCCATACTAGCTGCAGCTTCAATAATATTTGGCAATGGGCAACACAACAGTGACACAATGGATACTTGAGTTGGTGGATAAGATTACTTCACCAATGAAAGGTATTATCGGTGCAAGTGATCAAGCTGCCGAAGCGGTTGAAGGTGTTGGTGAGAAAGCCGATGAAAGTAAGTCGAAGCTAAAAGAGATGTCTGCTATCGACCTGTACGCCATTAACGATGCCGTACAGAACATAGCCGATCAGTTTAATAAAGTGAATGAACCGGGTGCAAAATTTGATGCCCAGTTAAAAGACCTTGAAGCCATTGCAGGTATTACCGGTGATGCGCTAGAGGAGATGGGCGACAAAGGTCGCGAAACGGCTTTGGATTTTGGAGGCGATGCATCGGCCATGATTGCCAGTTACAAAGGTATACTTGGTAAGCTTGGACCCGACATTGCACAAAACAGTGAAGCACTTGATTTAATGGGGCGAAACGTTGCCACATTAAGTAAGACCATGAACAACGATGCGGTTGGTGCAATGAATGCCTTAACAGGTTCTATGCTTCAGTTTGGTGGTGATATTGATGACCCCATGGAGAAAGCTTTGTTGATGACAGAGCAGATGAATGTCATGGCTGCTGCATCGAAAGAAGGTTCTGCCGAAGTTCCTTTAATTGCTGCAAGTATTAAACAAGCAGGTAACGCTGCTGCAAGTGCTAATTTATCATTTGCCGAAACGAATGCAGTTATTCAGGCTCTTGGTAAAGGTACAATCTACGGCTCTGAGGCAGGTGTTGGTCTAAGGAACATGTTGGGTAAAATGGCCGGAACAGATGTGCTTCCCAAAAATGCTTTAGATAAAATTGAAGCTTTGGGGATCAATTACGATTTGGTTTCTGACAAGACCGTTCCTTTTGTTGACCGATTAAAGGAACTACAGAAAGCGCAATCTGATGCCACTTTAATAGCTCAGATATTTGGTACAGAAAACCAAAATGCCGTAAACACCATTCTCGATAACATCGACTTTGTGGAAGAGTTGCAGGGTAAGATTGTGGGAACAACTACAGCAACTGATCAGGCTAACATTGTAATGAGTGGTTACAATGAAACCATGGCGCGAACTAAAGCGTGGTTTAATGATTTAGCCATTGGAATGTTTGATGTTACTTCTAAAGTCACACCCTTTGTTGATGGTTTGGCCGGTGCGGTTTCTGTATTTGCAAACATGGCTAATGCAGGTAAAGGGGTTAAGTTGCTTTTTGGCACACTTAAAACCATGCCTGTTGTTGGCAAACTGGTAACATTGGGTAGCTCTATTGCTTCCGGTGGTTTTGCAATGATGGGAACGGCTGCCAATGCTTTGGGAGTTGCCATTATGAACATCCCAATCATCGGGTGGATAGCTGCGCTAATTGCTTTGATCATTGCCTGTATCGTCTACTTTGAAGACTGGGGCGCATCAGTGTTATTATTCATGGGTCCGTTGGGTTTAATCATTAATGGCATAATGGCTCTGAAGAATAATTGGGAAAGTGTGACAGAAGCCTTTGAAAAAGACGGCATATTGGGAGGTTTGAAGCGGATTGGCATAGTGTTACTGGATGCCGTGTTATACCCAGTACAACAATTGTTGGGCATGCTTTCGAAAATACCCGGGCTTGGTGATTTAGCGGTAAAAGGCTTTAATAAGATAGCTGCAATTCGTGAGAGCTTAGACCTTGAAGGTAAAATTGAGCTTGAAACCAAGGAGGATAAAAAGAAAGAGAAAAACGTTGCTGTAGAGGCTGAAAAGCAAACGGCAAAAGAGAAAACATTTGCCTTAGAAAAGGTAAGCCCGGTATTAACACCAAGTAGGTTAGCTACCGGAGGCAATAAAACAAGTAATGGTTTGCAAGGTTCCGGAGGAGGAAGTTCCATAAAGAACATTACCCAAAAGATTGATATTAAAAACTATTTCACCATTGGTGCGAATTCTGACAAAGCAGAGTATGAAGTTTTTGCTGAGAAGATTGTAAGAGCACTAAATGATAAGCTTAGTGACGGAATGGTGGCGGCGAGCATGTAATAAAATATCAAGTAGTGAGATTATGAGTATGGAGAATAAAACAAACATAGATATACGCTTTGTGAGTAATCTGTTGAGTGAGGTTTATCAGGTGAATTCACCTTTTTATTTGCCTTGGTTCATAGAGCACAATAAAAAAGCCTTGCCTTATCCGGGTGTTGAACTGGAGGCAGAATTGGATTATGAAAACGCTCCTGTTCGTTACGGACAAAAAGCGTTTGGTTCGTTTTGGTTAAAGGGTGGAAAGTATAAGGCTTATGAGCCTAATGGAGAACTAAGGGAAAAAGAATATTCAGACTTGTTAATGCCATTGGCTTCGATGGTTGATTTTGATCGACCAAAGAAAGTGACAAAGACAGGGAAATTTAAGGAGCTGTGTGAAGTTGATGATTGGAACATTACTATTAATGGGATTATTCTACCGGATAAAGAAAACCCGGTTGGGCAACGAACGGTAGCTGAGCAAATGGATGCAATACAGAAATTTCATGAGATAGCCGGAAGTATCGAAGTGGAAGGACAATTGTTTGCTCAACGTCATATCTCGCGCATTCTACCGCTTAACCTGTCGTTTAAGCCTGTGCAGGGCCGTCCGAACATGATGCAGTTTAGTATTGATGCCATTAGTGATGAAGATTTACTGTTAACCGACTTAATATGAGTACTCATGCTTTATATGGCGAATTGGTTTTTCCTACGCATAATGGGCGACAAGGCTTTCGGATACGTCGCTTTAACGAGGTAAGGATCGAAAACAGTTGGCAGTCGTTAACCGATACCGCAGAAATTACCACCCCGAAGAATGCAAAGGATTTCGATCGCTTTAAAATTAGCGAATGGTTTCGCGAGGGTGATCCGGTTGAAGTGTGGTTGGGTTACGATGGTGAGCTTGAACTAGAGTTCTCGGGATACATTACAAAAGTGTCTGCCGGAATTCCCCTGGTCATTAATTGCGAGGATGAAATGTACAAGCTCAAGCGCAATGTTGTTAGTGTAAGCAAACAGGATTGTGGCTTAAAGGAATTATTGGAGGCCATTGCCCCGGGTTATAAAGTTGTTTGCGATAATACGCACTTAGTAGGCAATGTTCGCTACTCTAAGAAGGCAGCAAGTGAGATACTCGAAGACTTAAAGCAGAAAGGAATATACAGTTGGTTCGAAGGTAAGGAACTGCACGCTTTTAATAAATCGAAAAGCGATATCGATCCTGTAGATGTGAAGCTTGAAGAAACTGCAGGAGAAAGTCTCAAGCAAAAAGCCATTGAAGACACGATGGTAATCATCAGCCTAATTCGCAAAAAAGGCAAAAAGCTGAATGTTGAGTATGGTGACCAAGGCGCAGGCAAACGCTTAAGAAAAGAGCTAAGCGGAATGAATATCACAGAGGTCGAAATGAGAAAGGAAGCCGAAAAGATGTACAAAGATGCCAAGCAACCCGGCTTAGATGGTGATGTGACATTGTTTGGTATTCCACGTGTTCAGCACGGTATGAAGATAAATTTAACAAGTATGCATTATCCCGAGAAAGATGGCATGTATTACATCGATACAGTAACCAAGACCTTCTCGCGTGAAAGTGCTGAGTACAGGCAAGCTTGTAAAATGGGAGATCAGGCGGTATGACATACATCAGTGAATTAAATCGTTTTGACAAGCTGTTTAAACATCATTTAAACGAAAATGCAAAAGCCACGTTAAGGTGGGTGACTGCTACAGAAGTGAATTGGGATGAGCAAACCATGACGGCAAACGATAGTGATGACCTACCCTATCACGAGGTTCTTTTAGGTGTTGGAAACATAGCTATAAAACCAAAGGTGAATACCGATTGCCTGATAGCTATTGTTGAAGGTGACGAGGCGACGGCCTTATTACTGTATGCCGATGAAGCTGAGTTAACACAGTTTAATGGTGGTGTGAATGGTGGCTTAATCAAGATTGTAGAGCTAGAAAGTAAGCTTAATGACTTGGTGGACAAGTTTAACAACCATGTTCACAGTGGAGTAATTACAGCTGTTACTGGAGGTAGTGGTTCCCCTGCCGTTGGAACTTCGGGCAATACAGGTTCACCAACATCAACTGCGGATGATTTTAATAAGGATGATTTTGAAGACCCAACAATAACGCACTAATGGACGGAATTTTAATTGATAAAGACTACGAGTTGATGATCAGACCCAAGCTAGACAGCAGCGGTAAGATCGTGAGCGGTTTAGTTGTTGGAGACAATACCGACCAATGAGCTGCTTTGGTGTTGCAAATGAGTCAGGGTGAATTGAAAGAAGATCCGCTTCTCGGGGTTGGATTAACAAAATACATCAGAGGCAAGTTTAGCCAGTCGCAAATTGATCAGCGCATACGAGCGCATTTTATCCGTGCAGGCATCAACTACGATGAATACAAGGATAAGATAATCATGAATATTAAAACAGAAGAATAATGAAAGTAATAATTGATAATGGACACGGTGTGAAAACACAAGGTAAATGCAGTCCGCTTTGGCCTGATGGTTCGATTTTATACGAGTATGAGTTTAATCGTGATATTGCCAAACGTCTTGCGAACACGTTAGATTATTTCGGCATCGACAATGTTATAATTGTTCCGGAGATTGAAGATATCTCATTAGCAGAAAGGGTAAAGCGCATTAACGAGTATCACGAAGAACACCCAGATAGCTTCTTAGTTTCTATTCATGCCAATGCAGCTTCAGTTAGAAGTGCCAATGGTTGGGAAATTTTTACCTCAAAAGGCGAAACCAAAAGCGATGCGCTTGCTGAGCAATTTGTAAAAAGTGCTAAAAACAATTTAAGAGGCTTTAAGATTCGAAAAGACTTGTTGGACGGTGACAGTGATAAGGAAGCTAACTTCTACATTCTTAAAAATACCCGGTGCCCGGCAGTATTAACTGAGAACTTATTCATGACCAATCAACGAGACTGTGAATTCCTCATGTCTGAGAAAGGCAGGCGAGCAATTACAAAGCTTCACTTTGATGCCATCATGCGAATTATCAAATCTCAAACACTATAAGCGATGAAGAATCTAATTAAAAACTTATTAAGTAGCAGTAACGACGCCAGTCACAAACGACTAATAGCTATTGGTTCCTTCTTGGTGTTGGTGGGTATGGTAGTGTTAAAAGCTAAATCATGTCCGGTAGACTCTACTTTGGTTTATGTGTTTGCTGCATTAACAGGAGGACAAAGCTCCTTATCGGTGTTAGAAAAAATTATCAACCGCTAAATCTACTATTATGGAACATTTAAACCTCATTCTTAATCTAATTTTTGGTGGCGGTCTTATCGTCTCGTTAGTGACTTTACGTGCTACCAAAAAGAAAGCAACGGCAGAAGCAAAGGCATCTGAACTTGATAATGTACAGGAAGCTATCACCATCTGGAGGTTGATGGCCGAAAATCTTCGGAAGGAACTGGAGACATCCCGTGTTAATTATGAAGAGATGAACAAGCAGGTAGACGGCTTACGAAAAGCCGTCACAAGACTAACAAATGTAAATAACAGAATGGTGAAACTATTGGATAAGATTACACCCGAGAATCTTGAGTCGATGGTTGAGCAAATTAAAAAGATTCATCATGATAATTAGATCGAAGTACGAAGTTCGAAGTCCGAAGTTCGAAAAAGCAATCTTGTTTGTACTAATGATATTCTGCATGGTAATGCTTTCGTTAGTAACCGGATGCAAAACGGTAAAGAAAACCACACAAATACAAGCAAAAGTGGAAACTACTCAAAGCGATCACGTGCAAGTGGTGACCGATAGCATTGTTTCTGTTGTTGTAAGTGATGTTGTGGTTGATGAAACCGAAACAAGTGACAGTCTTGTGGTAAATGAAGTAACGGTTGTGTTAAGCAAGCCCAATTCTATTGGTGCTCAATATCCCGAGCGGATCATTTATAAAGAATCTAGTAATGTAAAACATACTAAGAATGGTATTAAACAGCATAAAGATTCTATACTCACTACCAATTATCAAAAACAATACATCGAAGACACCAAAGCACACAAAAAAGAACAGGTTTCTAAAACTGAAAAGCGAGAGGTGAAAAAGCCACCTGCTCTGATGTGGTTATCGATTATTTTGGGTTTAGCCGTGACAATTATCGCTTATCTCATTTTAAGGCGATTTAATCTAATAAAATAGCAAATTGGTGTAAATAGTCGCAAAAGGGGTTGACATTTTAATTTAAACAGCATTTAAACAGTAAAAATGGCAAGTATCAACGTTAGCGAGAAACAAAGTGTGTTTGATATAGCAGTTCAAAAGCTTGGTTCGTGTGAAGCGGCTTTTGTTTTAGCTCTGCAAAACGGTTTGTCTGTATGCGATGAACTTGCTCCCGGAACTTGCATAGAATTACCACAGCAGTGGAATAGCAAATTAGCGGATTACTTCACTAAAAAGAACCTTGTTCCTTCGACATACTCGGAAGAAGCTGCTGCACCGCAAGAGAACATACAGGTTATTTACTGGAGTAACGACCTCGAGCGTGTAAGTGGTAAGAAAGTAAGCGAGCGACAAAGTTTGTTTGATGTATCCCTGCAGTATTGTGGAAGCCTTGAGGCGGTGATGGAATTGGCTCTGCTTAATGCTTTATCCCTTACGGATGAATTAAGCCCCGGTCAATTGCTAGAGATACCTAATGTGGTAGATGGTGATGTGGTGAGTTACTTCAGTAATAAAGGAATTGTACTGGAAACGGTATCGCAAGAAGACAATGAGGAAGCAATACCAACCCTAGAAGGAATAGATTACTGGGCAATAGAAGTGGATTTTATTGTTTCATAGTGCACTACCAGAGTGCATAGTAAAAGGTATAACCAAGCTGCAAAAAGCTAACAGCTCGCAGCTATCAGCTAGAAGCAAAAAAATGGCAAGATCAATAACCGAAATAAAAAATAGTATATGTGTTGAGTTTATGAGTAACCCAACCATGGCTGCATATTACGGCTTTAATGTTGGGGAAGCTTTTGATAGTCGATTTTCGAAAGTGAGCTTCGAAAGCATTCTATTTTATATTGTCGCCTCTTCGATGTTTGTGTTAGAATCTAATAACGATAAGCACAAAGCTGATGTGAATGCTTCTTTAAATGAAAGAGGAACACACGGCGGCCAGTGGTATGTAGAGCTAAGTAAAGCGTTTCAGTATGGAGATGAATACAATACAATTACAGGTAAGTATGATGTTATTGATGAAAGTAAGCAAATTGTTGAATATGTTGCAGCAGATGAGATTGGGCGATCAGTATTTCTTAAAGTAGCTCGTTTAGTTAATGGTGAATTAGCTGCTTTAAGTGATGAGCAATTAGCTGCATTTTCTACCTACATAAGAAAAGCGAAAGACTTTGGTGTTGATGTAAAAATCATTTCTGCCGATGGTGATGATGCGAAGTTCGAGATTGACATTTGGTACGATCCTACTGTTTTAGATGACCAAGGAATGTTATTGGATGGTAGTGGTGTAGAGCCTGCTTTAGATACTGTAAAGTCACATATTAAGAATCTTCCTTTTAATGGAGAGTTTCAAATTGTACGAATGGAAGATGCTTTACAAGCTACAAAAGGTGTGGTTATACCTGAAGTAAAATTAGCCGAAACAAAATACGCGAATAACGATTGGAAGCTGATTGATGCAAAAGTGAGACCTGAAGCCGGGTATATGGTAATTGCTCCTGAGAACTTAACCTTTAATTACAGGCCATACGATGGAAATTAACTGGAATAAGTTTATAGTACTGCTCTTGCCAATTAAAAAGCGAACGGCTACCATCTTCTCTTTTATAAGGGCCATGTTAGCACCCATTGTATTTCTGTACAATCAGATTAAGAAGGATGAAGCTGAAGTAAATTATGAGTTGGCTCATACTTCGCAAGTATGGTCGATAGAAGCGGTATTGAATGATGCCTTTGATGTTGATGAAAGGAGAATATATACAAGCGACTCCGGAGGCCACGAGGTAATTGCTTTGTTTCCTGATGATGATTGGAAAGAAATTGTACTTCAGCCCGATGACCAAGCAGAAGCTGTAATAGTTTTACACCCTGACAGTAGTTACGATGGCGGCGAATATGATGCCATCGTACATGTGCCATTCACCTTAACAGAAGGTCAAACATACCGCATGAAAGCACTTATCAATAAGTATAAATTAATAGGAATAAGATACGACATAAGAACCTTATAACATGGAAAAACAACTAATACTACCCGATACCGACTTTGCCCTAACCGCAAGTACACTAGCCTACATGCAAGAGAGTTACTCCTTCCTTGAAAAGCTTTGCGCCCTTGGAGGGGATAGCTATTACCTGAGTGGTTGCGAGTTGGGAGATTATTATCATATGTCACCCGGTATTATTGTTCTGCGGGGCGAAGTAATGCCATTTGTGGGAGGCAATACCATGGTGAGCCCTAATTTCAGAATCGTGCGTAATACAACACCGATTACCGTAGGCATTGCCTCACGCAAAGAAGTAAGTGTATACGCTGAGATAGGCACAAGCTCAATTCCTGAAGAGAATGTGCCACGTGACGAAGTTGTACGTATCCCGAGTATTCGTGAGCTCTATGCTGGTCACGAGAAAACAAAGCTACTATCACGCATCGCCTCAAAAAATAATTACATCTTAACCGGATGCCTTGGCGAACGCCCGGCCGTTGGTTTTGGGTACGTAGTTATCGACCAAAATGTGATGTATTTGCCAGCCGGAAATCTAAACGAAGCTGCCTTCATTAAAGTTAATACCGATACCGTTCCTTTCACGGCGGAATGGACAACTAACAGTACCGGGAGCGTGGCATTTAGTGATCTCAAGGAGTTTTATACCAACGAGGTGCTCAAAGAAAAGGCAGATGAAAGCCTCAGTCGCTTAGGTGATGTAGAAGCCATAGCTGCTGCGAATAAGACTTTGTCGCTAAGTAATAAAGCGCGCTTGGACGAAATTAATGCGCCTATTGAGTGGGTGCAGTTGACAGCTCCTGCCCAAGAAGGTGTTACTATTGATACATCTAACGCTTATGTTGGTCTAGGCTTAAAAAATGAAATTCGATTTAAAGGCTCAATAGTGACCAATTTTACTGGACAGGTAATAGGTATGCAATTGTTTCAACTCCCTGAACAATTTAGACCAGACCGTAATTTAATATTACACGTTACAATTGGTGAAGATTGGATTGATGCAGGGACGCATGAGATTCTTTTAATGCCTGATGGAGGGTGTCATTCTCAATCAGGTTCTGGTATATTTAATCTTGATTGTCTCAGCTACATAAAAGAATAACCATGTCGATACAACCCGTACAAACCCACAAGAACCGCTTTAAAACAGGCCTCAAGCCCTTGCAGCAGCACTTTTGGGACATCTTCGATTCTTATAGGCATAAAAGCGATAAAGTCCCGGTTGCTGATGTTGAAGGCCTTGACGAAGCAATAGGTAATCATCATCACGATGAGACTTATGTACGTAATGTTGGTGCAAGGTTTTGGAATATGGCCAAGGCCTTTTACGGCTTGTTTAGCTTTGAGAATATTACAGCCAATTGGACGTATTCTTTCCCTAATAAATCGGGTACAATTGCGCTTGTGGATGATATACCCAATATTCCAACCATCCCGGATGTACCTGACGCAGGTTTCGGTTTAAAGGATGAAGATGGAAAGCGAAAGCTTGATTTATCACAATTGCCTGTTTTTGTGTGGCAATTAGTCACTATAACAGTTCCTACGACTCCAAGTGTTGGGCAAATTCGGTTTAATAATTATCCTATAAGCGATGGTTCACGCATATACATTCATAAGACAATGTATAATGCACTTGGTCATATACGTAAGGTCAATTTTTTAAAGGATTTATCTGAGGGTGATATTATTTACCTTCAGTCGGGAGAGCATACAAATAATGGTACGGATTATAATTTTTATGGTGAGCTGATAGTTTCAAGCGTTACTGACCACGGTGATTATGTTGAGATTGTTTACACCTTAGCTGATAATGCATTTGTTCAACACGATAGTGGTATATTGTTACAGCTTCAATTTATACCCAAAGGTGGTGGAACTTCTCAACCTTCAGCAACAGGTTTACCATCTACATGGGAAGCTGATGTAGCTGCTATTCGTCTATTAAATATTCATGATAACGGTATGGATGTGGGTAACTATGCCACTGGTGCGATTTATGAGTATAGCGAAACTGAAAGTACTGCCGATGATGGTGATGTGTATTTAAAACCTGATGATGTTAGTGGCGATGGTCGTTGGATCAAAAAGAAAGTATTTAGTGTTAATGGACACCTACATAATCTATCCGAAGTAACACCTTCAGCGGGTAACGCCAAACGTTTCATTGTAGTTGATGAAAATGGTAATGCCATTGGTTATACAAACTTTACTTATGATACGGTTCTTTCAACCACAAATGTAGATGTGAGCGACATTGCAGTTGGTGAAAAAAAGATTCTAACGGTTGAGAAGTTAGCAGATGGAACTGCTGTTGTTAGTGAAGCCATTGCACAGTTGGATAAACTAGGAGCACCAACACTTTCAGCTCATCTTGATGAAACAAATCCGCTTTGGGATGGAGACGAAATAAGCATCACAGGAGATAATTTGAGCGGAGCATTAGGCGAAAATTCGCAAGAGTACCGGATTGGCTCAGATTTTTTTCTTTGTACGGCTCATTCAAATGGGACTACTTCCGCTGATGGTTGGGCAACCTGGGTAAGAAATCGAGGTCAGGATTCATTGACACCAGGTATTGCTCACGATGATTTAATCATTGCCGAACTTGAAGATATTGCTGGATGGAGTACGGCAGGCTTTAAGCAAATTAATTCAAAAAGTAAAAAAGGCACTTGGTTTAGAAGAAGTACAGGAGGTGCATATTACGCTTGCATCGATAAAAATAACGGATGGACAAAGCTTGATTTTCCAGATACTACAACTTTAGAAATTACGAGTACATCTCATCCTATTCTTACGGCTAATTTATCAGCTCATGACTTTGCGACTAATGGTATGTATGATGAAAGTTTAGATGCCACCAATGAAGAAGCTGAACAAGGACAAGAATATTGGGACACAGCGAATAATGCATGGTACAAGAGAAATATGAATGGGTATTGGGCAAAAATGACTTAAGATGAAGATATTAAAACAAAATGGTACAAGCGGTAAGATACTGCGAGCACAAGGGAGTGGCAAGGTGTTGAAGCAGAATTATAATTATGGTAGTAGTGGTAAGTTTAGAGCCGGGATAAAACTTAATGTCAAATTGCCAGATGCAGGTTTAGCAGTTGATGAAGGCTTTTCATTTACCACTTACCTAAAAAATGTAAAAGACATTACTACCGCAAAAACAGGCTATATCTCATTTGATGATCAAAACTCAAAAGCGATATCTCTATCTATTCAAGAAGACGTGGCATCTGGACAATACAATTTGTACTGGAAGAATACCCCTTTTTCTCATTCTCATAATAATAACCTTATATTTTGCGCATTTAAAGGACTTACGGCTTATGTGAATCAATCTTCAATATCAATGAGTTCATTAGAAGTTCCAACTATTCTTAAGAGAATAATAGTTGGAACGTCTAGTTATTATTCAAGTACAATAGGTAACGTAGATAATTATTCAAACTTGCAAATACATGAGCTGACTATTTATTCACGTGTTATATCGGATAATGAATTAAATCATAAATACAGTAACGGTCTAGGCAATGATGACCTTAATAGTAGCGGTATATATGCGAAGTATTATTTCAATAATGCTGCAATTCTTGATTTTTCAGATGCACAGGATGGCAGTGATATGCGAGTGGGAGTTGAAGATGCTTCAGGAAATCATAATCATGGTGAAATTATTGAATTGCCGGCTGGTACGATACAGGAACAGCTTGATTACGCCAACTTAAATGTAATTAACTCATGGTAAAGATAGGATTGATACAAGCACAAAAATATAATCCTGACAATTACCAAGAGATCGTCAAGGATAAATTTCAGGATATTGAGCTCTTAGGAAACTCATACAAAAAGCTCTTTGCCTTCAATCAATACATAGACGGTTATGACTTTGATTATGTATTTAATAGCGAAGATGAATTACAGGCTTGGTTACAGGACGAACAATACCCGCCTTTGTTCAAGTACTTCTTAATGCCAGTCGAAATCATCCCCGCAGTTAAGCAATATGCTGGCTTTGTTTATCAATCATTTCCTGAATTCATTTTTGATTACATCAAGGAAACTGACACCGTAGAAGTTGAGGGAGTAGAGATACAAGTCCCTACCAACTCAATAAAGCTAATACCCTGCAATTGCACAAGGTGGACGGATGAGGGCATAATGATGTTGGATGCGGTAATTGAAAACTGGAATGTGACATACCCTAATAAGGTAATCGATTTTCAGGTGAAGTTTGAAACTTATAAGGAATTAAAAGCCTTTTTAGAGGCTAATAAATAAAACTTAAAGGAGGTAAAAGAGCCTCCGACTCATATTGAGACTCTCACCTCTCAATACACAAAAGTGCGCGAACACTACGCCGGAGGCCATTAAGCCTTTGGGCGGTGTTCGCGCACCTTTTTTTGTACATGTTGTGAGAGATTGCAAATATAAGTAATCAAAAACATTTTTATTGAATGAACAGAACATTTTCGAGTGCCCCATTACCTTTTATGGGGCAAAAGAGACGTTATTTAAAACAATTTAAACAGGCTTTAAACAGCTTTAAGGACGAAACCTTGTTTATAGATTTATTTGGTGGCAGTGGTTTGTTGGCTCACACCGTTAAGCGTGAGCGACCTGATGCACAAGTGATTTACAACGATTTTGATGACTACCACCAAAGGTTGTTAAATGCTGACAGAACCAACAACATGCTCGAACACATTAGGAACATAGTAAAAGATTGTCATAAGGATAAAAAGTTGCCTAACGAAATTAAGAACCGGGTTATAAATTACATCACCAAAGAAGAAAAGAAAGGCTTCGTGGACTATATTACCCTGTCTTCTTCCTTGCTGTTTAGCATGAACTATTCTACCACCTTGCAGGGCTTCGAAAAACAAACCTTATACAATTGTGTTCGCCACAGCAACTACGATGTTAGTGGCTATTTAGATGGCTTAATGATCGTTAATTATGATTATAAAGAGCTGTTTAACAAATACAAGCATTTGGACAATGTGGTTTTCCTTGTAGACCCACCGTACCTAAGTACAGAGGTGGGAACTTACAAGAACTACTGGAGACTTTCGGACTACTTGGATGTTTTAAACGTACTGAAGAATAATTCGTATGTATACTTCACTTCCGACAAGTCTTCGATAGTGGAACTGTGCGAGTGGCTAGAAAAGAATTTGGAAGCTACCAATCCCTTCGAAGGTTCGATAAAGTACGAAATGCCAGTGAAGGTGAATCATAATGCAGGTTATACCGATATTATGCTGTATAAGCCGAAGTATGTGAGTAGCGTTTCGGGTGCAGTATTGTTTGAAGAGCCTATGAGTACTTAAAATAAAGGCAGCCTATTGGGCTGCTTTTACATTGCTATAAAATTGCTCTCTTAATTTTTCGATGGCCTCTTGGTGTCCGTTGTTGGGTAAATCATAAGATGAAAAAAGATATTTTGCACTGTAGCCAATATCAATAATATTCTCTTTGCGCTTTTCAATGGCACTCTGTCTTTTAAGTCTGCTCATTTCTTCCGCTTGTACTTTTACAAATTCACCATAGCATATAACAATGCAATTTGCAAAGTAAGCTTTTAAATCATCCATACTTGGGGTAATCAATAAAGACACTTGAGCTACTTTTAGTACCTTATCGTAGTAGCGTTCCTTATAAGTGTCGATTGCTACTTGTGCTTCGTTAAAGAAACGTTGCTTAAAACTTGCCAAGGTAATTAAGGAGCTATAAAAGTCTAAGACAAAATCCATTCTACCTTGCAGCGTATCAAGGTTCTTGGTGGTGGCCATGATCTCGAGACTTTCCAATAATTGAACTCCTCTCGATTGTATTTGCATTATCTCAAATGCTGTAGCTTGCTTTTCTTTGGTAGTACTTTTAGTGTTTTTCTTTTGATTCGATTTTTGTGCTATAGCTACAATAATACCAAGGACAACACCAATTAAAACAGGTATACTCATATTTAAACGCTGTTTAAATTATAGAATTGTAAAACGATCTATCGTATTCGTAGCAACCGTTTCGAAACCTTTAAGCGGTACATTAATGGTGCTGCCTACAGTATTTGTTAAGGTGTACGATGGTATTAATTCACCTTCAGTATTTACGTAACTTAACCCGGTACACTTAAAAGTATCTGCTGTTGTAAATGCCTGTACTTTACCGCTGTTAACTTCGGTGTATTCATAGTCAATCTTCAGCTTAAGACTTTTGCCCAGGTATAACTGTTTTTGTTTTTCGAAAAAGCCATTCACCAAGAACGGTGGGTGTGTCATGTTCGTTTTTGTTAAGCGATAAAATAAAGTGTCGCTTGGTGAAATAAGGTGAATCCACACTTGTGGCCTGCTCTCATCCTGCTCTGCTTTAACAATCTTATACTGCTTGTTAATTACTGCAGCATCAGTAATCTTATTCTTCCACTCTTTAGCCGGGTACAATTCGCTAAGCTCTACAATGGTAGCGGTCTGACCATATAAACAACTAATTTTAGCAGGTGGAATGTTGGTAAGGCTATCGTAAACAGCTTGTGAGTGAGCCGCTGTTGTACATAGTAAAACGGTTAGGAAAATAAGTACTCTCATGGTGTTTGAATTGTGTTACTATACAAACTTAAAAAAGCCTATTGAGAAATTCAATAGGCTTTTAGTATGGGAGTAGAAATTTATTAATTGGGAGGCATGTCTATGTTGATGCTATTAGACTTGTTCATTGCTTTTGTAAATCCAACCTTTTCACCTTCCTTAAATGCTTCCTTTTGGATTTCTTCAATGAAATCTGATATTTTGGCCATTCGAGCCATTTGGATAAGTGGATTCTCAGTTTTTCCTACATCATTAATCTTTGCTAATAATTCTTCGAATAATTCTTCTTTTGCTTTCATATTAAAACATGCTAGTTTGTTGTTGAACGGCATTTGTTTGTGGCTTAAATAAACGCACTTTCTTAGTTTCTGATAAGTAGCGACTATCTACGGTTGCTACACCTGCATCGAAGAAAATCTTAATATCACAGGCGTGCATAATGTCGTTGCTGCAGGCAGGCTTCTTGTAGGCAGTCCCAAAGCTTACAAGAACTACGATGAGTTTGCGCTTTATAAATGTGGCATTAAGTTCTTTTAATTGCTCGTAGGTGAATTGCATGTACTGTACAGAATCGATAATGGCCATGCGGTAATAATTGCGTTGTATTTTATCCAGTAGCGTTTCAAAATCGATATTCATGCCTACATAGAGCTTCTTACTTTCGATGTTGAAGTTGTTGGAACGATCGCGCATGCTCTTTTTAAAGGCTTCTTCGTGTGAGCAATAAAGAGCTTTTGCTCTAAATCGACTCGAAAAGAAGTTGGCTAATTGCATGATCCAAACACTTTTACCACTACCGCTGGTGCCGTAGCAAAAGATGAGTGTTTTGCTCTCAATCATACCAAGCATTTCGTTGTAATGGTCTCCCATGTCCAACTCATCATACTTCTTATTCTTGAGCGTATTGATGTTAATTATTTGTGGTTTCATTTCAGATTGTTATTCCTTTGGTTTAATGCTTTCGATTTTAATGGTCTCTCCGCAACATGGGCAGATGCAAGTAATGCGCAGATCGAACTCGCTACCGCATTTTTCGCATTCGTGCCATAATTCGTGGTTAAATGTTGCTTTCATTTTCTTACTTTTTCTTTGCTTTCATAGCAATGTAACTGCCAATAGTACCTCCTGTAATGGAGCAAATAACCACCGGAATAAACTCAAGCCTAAAGTTGTTGATGATTTCTATCATACTTACCGCTCCAATGGCAATGCTTACCAACCAAGCAAGGTTTACGAATACACCACTAATTAAGACCTGTGGGATGTGGTTATTTGATACGGCTTTTACATTCCATGTCCTGAAGCCGATGAATATTAATTGTGTTAAAAACACGGTTATGCTATACTGGATGATCATCTTAATTAAATATTTGTTTGCCTTTTGTGTAGGCTTCGTTAATAATAAACATGCTTAAAGTTTCTTGTGCGTTCTCGGGTGATGGTGCAAAGCGATGAATTTTAAAGGCTAATTCAAATGCACTTTCGCACTGATGGTATTTTACACTATGCAGCAATTCTGCTGCTGTGCCTGCTGATGGTATGGCGCAATAGCCGTTCCATCCGATACGTTTGCTTATTTGGGTGTATATGCTTGCCATTAGTTACAGTTTAATTTTGCATATTTTTTTGCCAAGGCTTTGATCTTTTGAAGCTGCCCGGTTAAATCCTTTATTCCTTCTAACATGGATTCTTTATGAAGGTACAAGGAGCTTCCCATTAAGTAGTAGTCTAAATTCCAAATCTCTAACTTCGCAATTGGTTCACATTCCCCTTTGTTGTAAATCCTAAGTTGGAGGCCTCCAATCGTCCCGAGTTCTAAAGCAAATTCATACTTGACAGCATGGTCAGGAAGTAGTGTTTGTTCTGCAATAATGGAGTTAATGGCGTTAATTTGCTTAATGATTTTAGTGCGTTCGGCTTTAATCCACTTTGCATCTTTTTCGGTTTGTGTCATATTCTTAATTTTTAACTGATAAATCTTTCAATTTTTGATCTCTCACCTCTTGCTTATCGCGGATGGAAGCAAGCTGTTTAAAGAGCTTCTTCAGATCGTCTACCGTTTTAAATGCCCACAGGCCTTTACGGTTAACCATGCCTTTCTGCAGTTGGCTTTCGCTCAATATCCATTGATATTGCTTCTTAGCAAGCTCGTTATTTACAGGCGACCAGTCTTTGGGTGTGGCTGTAATGCCTCGCTCATTAAGAACTAAAAGGCACTTGTTGCGCCATGTGCGTAGCAGCTTCTGTTCGGCTTCGCTTGGTGCATTGTTAGGCTTTGGAGTCTTAAGCCGATTTAAACGCTGCTGTGCATCTGCAATTAAAGAATCTAGCTGCTGTTCGTTTAAATCGGTGGTGCTTGTTACGCCAAATTGAGCCTCTACAATCACTTCTTTGTGACGTGCTTCGCCCAATGCTAACAATAGACGGTGATAACGCTGCCGTTTTTGTTTGATGGTTAGAAATGCTGTCATAAGGCTATTTGTTTTCGATGCGTTTGTCGTAGCTAGATAGTTTTTGTGTTTGTGTGCTCTTGGTTTCTTCTTTTCTAAGGGCGTTAATGCTGCCCCAAACGATGAACCCAATCACTCCAAAGCATCCTGCTAGTGTGAAATAATCGTACCATTCCATATTGTTTGTTTTTGGTTAATATCTATGATGTTCTGAAAAATTCACGACCAATAAATCTTGTGTATTCCGGGGGAATTGCTTCGGCTAATTCTTCATCCCTGGTAATCCAATCAATTCCCATGGCATATTTCCATGTTTCTTTGATTGTACGCTTCTTAAACTTTGGCTGAACAGCCTTTCCCTTACCTGACTTCTTAATCCCACATTTGCCATAAACGGAAACATAATCACCTTCGGCAACAGAACCATTTTTCTTTGGCATAACAGGGTTCATTGCCCACCAATTCACTAGTTCAAAATGACGTTTGCGTAATACTTTTAATCCAAACATATCACCACGTAATACAATATCTGGTCGTAAGGGTGCATTTGGCACATTTTCAATAACACCTGGCAAACCTGTCTTTTGCATTAATTCACGAAGTTCATCCAGGTTATCACGATAAATTTTCACTTTTTGTCTTAAATGAGCAGTTGAAACACTGTACTCCTGACAAGGTGGTGAAGCATGCAAATGTGTGTAGTCTTGCCAATTGCTTTTAAGAAACTCAACTGCATCAGCCTGGACAAACTCAAACGGATAATTTGCTTGTGGCTCAATATCAATGCCTGTTATCTCTATTTTATAACCTAAATCCAAAGCAGCTTTATGGTAACCCATAGAA
Organism: Bacteroidales bacterium; assembly: GCA_003251015.1. Classification (GTDB taxonomy): domain Bacteria; phylum Bacteroidota; class Bacteroidia; order Bacteroidales; family Marinilabiliaceae; genus SZUA-582. Next base: position 6,448 of record QKIO01000073.1, on the reverse strand, counting down.
CAACCCCCGGCTTTACAGCATAAGTCTAGTAGTTTTATAACTTTTTGAGACATGATAATGATTGTTTAAATAGTGTTTAAATGCGTATGCATTGTTCCTGTGGGTGGAATCGAACCACCCGAGAACCATTCAGGAGGATTATTCTTTGTAGGCTTTTGTTTTATCTACCATGTTTTTGGCAGCTTCCTCAAGGTCGAAACTAAAGAAGTCTAGTATTGGGCTCTCAGCAATGGCATTGATCTCAAAATCAATGGTCATTCCATTCATTCCGTCCATGATGTTGTCGTAGGCTTTTTTAATGTCATTAGTTTTCACTAATATTTGCGAGGTCGCTTTGCGTTCCTTTCCGCTAATGGCATCAATAGCTAAAAAGGACACTTTACACTTAAACCATCGGTCGCCATCTTCATTGTCGAAGATTTCGGTGTAGTTTGCTTTGCGAACATTGGTAACAGTGAACTCACCGCTTATTATTTGCTCCATTTCTTTATGAATACGAGCTTCAGCTTCGGTGAATGAAACTGCATCTAAAAGGTAGGTTTCAGATACTTTCTTTTGTTGCCCCGAAGCCTCGTCTATCTTGTGGTACTTTACTTTGCACTCAAATAAGTTGTTCATTATTGTGTTTGTTAAAGGTTTAAATGGTGTTTAATTGCTAGTTGGTAATTCAACTTTAAGAGCTGAGAAATTCAGCGAAATTGCTTTATCCTTGTCAGTATCATCTTTCTCAAAGAAGCTTATGGAGTAGCTAATGCCACGTTCTACAAAGCTCTCTTCGATTAACTCAATGGCACGAACCCAACGATTATCTTCGTAGTTTGTTTTCTGCGAGATAAGGATGTTTAAACTAGCCCTAGAGAAGTCACCCTTCTTATTCTTTGCCATTAATGCAGCGATGAATTTGTAGTCTGCAAGGCTGCGCTTTTTCACCGTATCTTCTAAGAACTCGTTAATTAGAGGGATGGCCATATCCAAACGCTCATCGTTCTCGATCACCTTGTTGCGTTCTAAACGTGCCATTGCACCTGTCTCGTTGTTTCGTAAACTGAAACCACCTTTACTGTTGGTTCTGATGTCGCCATATCGGTTAGCCTGTTCTCTAAATTCTTCAAAGCCGATGAAGCACTTTGTTTTAAAGGCAATTAATAGCTGTTCCAGTTCTTTAGCTTCAGCTACTAATTGAGTAACGAATGTATTACGTCCGGTTTCGTACTTCTCTTTGGCTTTTAAGCGTTCGGCAGCTTTCTCTTTTCGCTTTTGTTCTAACAACACCTCAAGTTCCTCGGGTGTTAGCTCTCCTACAGTTTTGTTTTCTATGCTCATGATTTAACTAATTATGTGTTATTAATTTTCGGCTGCTTCCAGTGTTAATGTCTTAGATTTGTGAGCTGATTTGGGAAGAATAGTGACTTCAATTTTTCTGATTACTGTTACCATGCCTTCACCTTTGCAGGTTGGGCATACCACGTCTTTAAGTATTGTGGCTGAAAATTCTAGTAATGCACCTTCTCCGCCACAGGTTCTGCATACTTCAATTGTTTGGTTTGTGAATGTTGTGTTTTTCATAGTTGTATGTTGTCGTAGTTTATTGCTGGGATGTTTGTCATTTTAATCATGTCGATGCAGTCTTTAATACCTCTGAATGTGCGCTTAGCCAACCAAGAGTGAGTTTTAAACTCAGGTTTGCGCCCCATTACAATCTCAAGCTCTTCATTGTCTACAATACCATTTGCTTTAAATATGGCTAGTGCTTCCTCTTCGGTTGGTTTCTGTAGCTGCTCGGGTAGCATAAACAGGCGGTCGCGTGTCTCACTAAATAGGTGACGGTCGCGAATTGCGCCACGGTTTAAATTGTTGATGAAGTAAGGAGTTCCTGCAAAGACGATACCGCATAAGTCTTTAAAGGCTGTCATAACATCTTTAATAATGGTGATGTTGTGGCTCTCTAAGCTACTGACTTCATCAATGCAAATAAGAATATCACGTTTGGTAACTACCGAGCGCATTTCCATTAACTGTGCTGCCATTGTGCCTGGTTTGTGACAGTCTAAAGCTTGCATCAAGCCAACAACAAACTGCTTGTTGGTTTTCACCATAGATGCATCAAAATAAACTACCTGAAAACGCTTTTCTCTTTCGATGTGCTGCTTGTACTTCTCTAAGGCAAATGTTTTTCCAAAGCCACCTTCACCAATTACGGCCATTGCTTTTTTAAGAGAATAGGCACGTTCGCATGTTTCCCAAACCTTTTTAAGGTTAGCGGTAGGTATACCTGTGTAATCTTCTGATTGCGATACATACTTCTCTATAACTTCCCAAGTCTCCAGTCCAACCATTCCAGGTTTATCCCAATTGTTTCGGATGTGGCTGAATTTAGACCCATTTGAAAAGCCTAAACGTTGTACAGCAAAGTTATTGCCCGACAATCCCGAAGCTTCCTGAAGGGTAATAATCTTATCCCTCAGCTCCCTTTTTTGCTCTAATGTGTAATCTTTCATACTTTTGTTTTAGATTGTTATTAATAATTAGGCGTACAGTTGTGGTTAGCGGTGCGCCTTTTTTTATTTCCCTATGTTTAATATTTTGCGTTGTCGTTCGCTGTAACCGTCACTCATGCCGTTCGCAACATCTTCCTGTTCTGCTTCGTTAGCGTTGGTAGCAATCTTATCTGAATCCCACCAACCAAAACCTTCAGTTCCGGTTGCTTGCATTTCACCAAGCGTGATCATTTGTTTTTCTAACTCACGAACAGAGTAATCTTGTCCCCATTCTTCTTGCTTCTGTTTGAATAGCACATACTTTGCGTTCTTACCTTCTTTCATGTCGGCCACACAAGCTGCATAGCGTTCTTTGTTGTAAGCGAAGTCGACAAATACGCTTTTCTTCTTATCGCCTGATCCGCTTTCTTTGTAAAGTGCAATCATGTCCGGGTTATCCTTATCGATGCGCACTTTAAATTTGTTCCCAAGGTTCTCGTTAGAGAAAATAAAGTCTCCAATACCATCACCGTCTGGAACAATGAAGTGATAAGCTTTATCATTGTTCTTTCCTTTGATGCTTAGTTTGATACCGTCTGTTGTATATGGGTACGGGTCACGCTGTTCGATCATAAACAAGCTTAAGCGGTCGAAGTAGTTTAGTTTCTCACGTTTCTCGTGTTCGATTGTAGTGTAACGGTCTAGTTTACTCGAGCCATAAAAACGGCCGTATTGGTCACGTTTCTCACCTCTGTTATTGAATACTTTCACCGACTTGTGAAACTGCTCTAATACTCCCTCACGATTAGGTAATTTCTCCGGATTTTTCTTGTAGAATGCTAATAGTTCCGGATTAGCCTTAGAGTTAAGGTGTTTAGTTGTAATGTTTCCCCCTTTGAAGTTTGGAAGTTTGCGCAATTCACGCTGCTGAAAGTGTCCGATGATGCTCTCAACGTATTTCGAACGGCCTTTGTATGGTTCACAAGGAAAGTGAACACGGCTCATGTTGCTCATTAAGTGCTGAACGGTATAAGAAATGTTGGCTGATGAATTATCGTACTGTATTTGGAACGGTTTGTTCTCGTATGTAATAATGGCATTACGAAGCGCATCTTCTACCATACCACTGTTTTCGGCAAATGCTACTGAATAACCTAATATTGCACCGCTGTTTGCATCGGTAACGAAGTAGGCGTATAAGTCGCTTTTAATCTTGCCGTTTTCGTCTAAGTAGTACAACTGCATGGTAGTACCATCAATAGACCAAAGTGCATCAGGGAATGATGGTGTTTCCCGATTGATAAGCGGTTGTAATTCGTTATCCGCTGCATGCTTTCCATGACGTGCGTAATACCACACCTTTTTGATTTTAGGCGTGTTTAAATGCTGTTTAATCGTTGATGTGGTTAACATTTCTTTGCCGAAAGCTTCGGCCCAATCGTTATACATTAACGATAAATCTTCCCAAGAATATTTTACAGGCTCAGAAGCCAACTGGATAAGCTTAGCGTTTATCTGTTGATCTTTCTTTTCACGGTTAACATTACCCATGCCACCGTGGATTAAGCATGAAATACCATCTTCTTTGTATGAAACAGCAAGTTTCTCAACCAACCATCTAACACTCGTTACAACTCCCTTTTTGAATTTTACTAAAGGAGGGGTGGCTGTTTGCTCATTTAAACAGCGTTTAAATACTTCTTGTCTAAAATCTTTGATGCTCTTAAAGCCTAATTTGCGAGCTTTCTTTACATCAAATTCATTGATTATTCGCAACCAAGCAGCTGCACGTGCTATCTGATGAACTTCGCTAGGCGTGAATAAGCCTGTGTTAGATAACACTTCAATTTCGTTAGGGTTAGAAGTAACAAGACTTGTTATTTGGTCGGTTAGTTGCTCGATATTTGCTTGAGCCTTTTCTTCTTCATGTTTCTTAATCCATAATTCAGGCTCCAAACCTTCACATAATACCGCTTTGATTAAAGCTTTGTATTTATCTAATAGTGAATGATAATGAATGTAAGTTCGCTTGCCTTGCTTGTGATGCTCCCAACAATATACCTCACCTTTACGTTGTCCTGCTAGTGCACGGTCAACATAAGAGACAGACACACCACAGGTTTCAAGCTCTTTGCGTGTGATAGATAGTATATTGTTGTGGTAAATAGGCATGATTATGGATTAGTTGAATTACTTTTGTCTAAAGAATATCTACTTTAAGTTGGTTGATCTTAGCAATTTTACGAGCTAAGTCTAAGATATCCTTAGACTGACCTCTTTCAGCTTTACGCTTGCCACTAAGCACAACATTTACTATATTCTCCTTGACACCTAATTTATTTTGAATTAGGATTCTATCAGTCGTGGTAATATTCTTACCAAGCTCATAGGCTTCCTGATTAATTATTTGTGCAGTTATCATTTTTGATATATTTGTGTTGTACATGTGACAAATATAATCTAATATTTTAGACTTATGCAAGAAAATAGTGAAGAAAAATCTAATTTTTTAGACACTGTTCGAAAAAGAATCATCTATTTCGCCGACACTGTGGGAGGTGGACGCACTTTATTTATGGAGGTTACAGGGATGAAGAAGGGTATATTCGACCCCAAAGACATTGATCGCGCGGTGGGCTCAGATAAAATAGCCAAGATATTAGACTTTTACCAAAATCTTAGAGGTAGATGGCTATTGCTGGGCGAGGGTGAAATGCTGTATTCTGAACAAGAGGAAAAAAATTCTAATTTTTTAGCATCAGAATCTGCTGTGGCCTATGAGGCCATTAAAACTACACCTGACAAACTTAAAAAAGGAATTCCTTTAGTAACATTAGAGGCCATTGGTGGCTTTGGTAATATGGAGTTTGCCATAAAAGAGCAGGATATACAAAGCTTCTATGAAATACCTGATTTTATTAATACTGATTTTATGATCCGTGTAAAAGGCAGTAGTATGTATCCAAAATACAATAGTGGTGATGTTGTGGCTTGTCGTATCATAAGAGAGAGTCAATTCATCCAGTGGAACAAAGTACATGTTATAGCCACCACCGAACAGGGAATACTAATAAAACGGCTTAAGAAGAGCAGCAATGAGGATTACTACCTTGCAGTCTCAGACAACAAAGACTATGAGCCGTTTGAAATCCCTAAGACTGAGATAACCGGGCTAGCAATAGTCATTGGTGTAGTACGATTGGAATAAAAGCATTTACTTATTGTTTAGTAGGGTATATTTCGCATAAGCGCAGATGTACCCTAATTTATGACCAAAGGTATGCGGAAAGTAGAAAAAATGTACTATGAACATAATGCACAAATTTACAGGATTCGTTCAGGAAAATTTACAGGATTCGATTTGCCAATTATATTCAATTTGATATATAATAGTAGTGAGTATAAAGAAAGTATTAGCAAATTTAACATTATTAATACAAATATAAATGCACTAAGAAGTAAACAAACTCTTTCTAAAGCAGAAGAATTAGAGTTAAGTAAATTTAATGGGCAGCTTAGAAATAACTGTAAGGGAAGAGTGAAAATAATTGTTGAAAACATTGTAACCAAGACTAATAATCATCCTGATATGATAAGAAGGTCGCTTTTCGATTTTTTGGTTAAATCAAACTATGATAATAATGCTGGGGAAGGAAAATTGAAGTCTATTTTTTTTCCATTATTTAGAAACTAAGATATAAAAGCCGATAACACGTGCTAATAAATAATTGCCGTTTAGTTGTAATTTTAAGGTTTGTAGTCCGCATTAAGCTTTATATTATTGGGACAAGTATGCATCCCGCAATCGGCAACTATTCATAGCGCCACCGTTGTGCTCAAAGGAATTACAGACAGGCCACCCCACAAAAAAAAACTTAAAGTAGGCATTTTTATGCTCGTCCTGGATCATTCTGCGTATTTTGAAAGACGCGAATTTACGTTGTATGATTCAAGGGACAATGGCTGATTAA
>QKIO01000273.1 GCA_003251015.1 Bacteroidales bacterium | reverse complement strand
GTGGTAAAACGCAAAAATGCATTAAAATAAGAAGTGAAAAGGAAATAATAATTAGAATTATAAATGAAAGAAGTGAAAAACAGCGCAAAAAAAATTGCTGATACGGTTGTAGAGGGGATGCAAGAAAAAAAAGGCACAAATATTGTCATATTGGATCTTACAAAACTTGACAATACAGTATGTCAATATTTTGTGATTTGCGAAGGAGACAGTAATACACATGTGGATGCCATCGCTAACTCGGTAGATGATTATCTTAAGAAAACGATTGGAGAACGCCCCAATCACTCCGAAGGCTTTAAAAATGCACAATGGATATTATTAGATTATTTTGACGTAGTGGTTCATGTATTTCAGAAAAGCGAACGTGCTTTTTATAACCTTGAATCATTATGGGCAGATGCAAAACGAAAAGACATTCCTAATTTGTTTTAAATTATAATTCAACATGGCAGACGAAACACCCATTAATCCTGTTCCCAACACAGAAAAGGACAAACCTAAGTTTCCTAAATTTAATTTGTATTGGGCTTACGGATTGATCGCATTGGCTTTAATTGTAGTAAGCAACTTAGACTTTGGTCAAGGACCTCAAAAAATTACATACAGTCAGTTTGAGCAAAAAATTCTTAAGAGTGGAGACATTGAGAAGATTCTAGTTGTTAGAAATGAGGGTACGGCAGAGGTAACTATTGTAAAAGGGAAACTAGACCTTTACAAAGACCTATATGACGGCACTTACACTTCAAAGGCTCCATCTGAAAAGGGACCACACTTTACCTTTAGCATTCCATCTATTGATAAGTTGGAAGAAGCGCGTAAGGAAACTGAGGAAAGTCAACATCAGATAATACCAATTGACTTTGATTCTCGCACCAATTTTATGGGTGAGTTTTTCCAATTTATGTGGCCAATATTATTATTGGTTGTGATTTGGGTATTTATCTTCCGCCGCATGGGTGGAGGAGCTGCAGGTGGTGGTGGTGGTGGCAACATCTTTAATGTTGGAAAATCAAAAGCTAAAATGTTTGACAAGGAATCGGCCATCAACGTAAATTTTAAAGACGTAGCTGGTTTAGCCGAAGCCAAACAAGAATTAGAAGAAATAGTTGAGTTCTTACGTAGACCCGAAAAATACACCGACCTAGGTGGTAAAATACCAAAAGGTGCTTTATTAGTAGGACCTCCAGGAACAGGGAAAACATTACTTGCAAAGGCTGTAGCTGGCGAAGCCAATGTGCCATTCTTTAGCATGTCAGGTTCTGACTTTGTGGAAATGTTTGTTGGAGTTGGAGCAAGTAGAGTACGCGATTTATTTAAAAAGGCTAAAGAAAAAGCACCTTGTATTGTGTTTATTGACGAAATAGATGCCATAGGACGTGCAAGAGGTAAAAACCCAAATATGGGGTCTAATGACGAAAGAGAAAACACACTAAACCAATTACTTACCGAAATGGATGGTTTTGGTACAAACAGTGGTGTTATCATCTTAGCAGCTACCAATCGCGCAGACATTCTTGACCGCGCTTTAATGCGTGCAGGTCGTTTTGACCGTCAGATACAAGTTGAATTACCAGATTTAAAAGAGCGTAAAGCAATTTTTGAAGTTCATTTACGTCCGCTAAAATTAAGTGGCGACGTAGAAAGTAAGTTCTTAGCCAAACAAACACCTGGATTCTCAGGTGCGGATATTGCGAACATGTGTAACGAAGCCGCCTTAATCGCAGCTCGTAACAACAAAAAGATGATTGAGAAAGATGATTTCTTAAGCGCAGTAGACCGTATTGTAGGTGGATTAGAGAAGAAAAATAAAATAATAACAAAAGACGAACGTGCAGCCGTGGCCTATCACGAAGCGGGTCATGCCACCATTAGTTGGTTATTGGAACATGCTCATCCATTGGTTAAAGTAACCATTGTACCGCGTGGAAAAGCTCTAGGAGCAGCTTGGTATCTTCCTGATGAAAGACAACTAACTACCACAGAACAGATTCTTGATGAGATGTGTTCGGCATTAGGAGGAAGAGCTGCTGAGGAAGTTACTTTTGGTCGAATAAGCACAGGCGCTTTAAATGACTTAGAGAAAGTTACAAAACAAGCGTATGCCATGGTAACCTATTACGGCATGAGTGAAAAAGTAGGTAATATCAGTTATTTTGATTCATCGGGTCAATCGGAATATTCATTTTCGAAGCCTTACAGTGAAAAAACAGCTGAACTTATTGACAGTGAGGTTAAAACCATGATAGATGCTCAATACGAACGAGCAAAATCTATTCTTATAGCCAATAAAGATAAACACGTACAGTTAGCTGAGTTATTACTCGACAAAGAAGTTATGTTTAGTGAAGATTTAGAGGTTATTTTTGGCAAACGCAAGCTAAGAGAATTAGTAGCTGATGATGAGGAGGAAGAAACTGTAACCACAGTGACTGAAACACCAGAAACAACTCGGGAACAAAGCATTCCAGAATCTAATGCCTAAGAGTGTTATACAAAAAAAATCGGATCAAGCTAGAGTTGAAATATTAAGTAAACTCAAGAGCCAATCTGATATTAAAACAAGCGGACTTATCAGCCAAAAGGCGGATAAGTCCGCTACTGTTTTCCCTTTACCCAAGGACCTATTACTTACATTTAAAGAAGAATTAGAAAAAGTAAAAGGTCATGTTCATCTCTGCTCGGGTAAAGAAGAGCTACAAAAAACATTACAAGAAATAGCATTACAAAACAGTTGGGACCACATCGTTTGCATCGATCCATACATCCTAGAACTGGTCAATAATAGCATCGCAATTATACAAAACACAGATTCATTAAATACAATGGAAGTAAGTATAACTTCGTGTGAATATTTAATATCACAGTCGGGATCTGTTATGATAAGTTCGGCGCTCCCTTCGGGACGACAAATAAACATCTACCCCCCGATCCATTGCATTATTGCTCAGAAATCGCAGTTAGTTCCCTTTTTAAGTCAAGCCATAGAAGGTATAAAAGAAAAATACAA
>QKIO01000048.1 GCA_003251015.1 Bacteroidales bacterium | reverse complement strand
GTTTAACGGGGTGACAGATACACATCCAACCAAACGAGAGTTTTATTCTTTAGCAGCTCAGGTGGCGGGTTTTGCTGTCCCCGAGTTTGAATGTGGAAATGATTCTACAAACTATAAGATAGTGAGTAATACTAAGGTTAAGCAGGCGCTTGGTTTTAGTTTTAAACATGATGATTTGTTGGGCTACTTGAGATAGATGTTCTCTAAATACAAATCCCTCTAAGGTTTAAACTTTAGAGGGATTTGTATTTAGAGCGTTTTAGCTTTTAGCTTTTTTATCTCTTTTTTCAGCCTTCTTCTCCTTTGGTGTTTTTAAAGGCTCTTTCTTTACCGTTTTTTTAGCATCCATTGATTTTGCCATATCTCTATTCTTAAATTGTTATTTTGTATCTAATCTATCGAAGTAAAGATAAATATATAATTCTATGAATTTAAATAATTTTCCCAAGTTTTAAATGAAGTGATTTCTTTGGCATCTTTAATGGCGTAAGATTCACATAAAAAGGATGTTACCTTTACTCCGCTTGCCAAGGTTATCTTTCCAAATGTTAATGGATCGCCAATGTTATTGATAAAAGCACCTAGTTTCTGTGCTGGCACTTTCCATATTTCCACTTCTATTTCAGCTCCTTGCTGTATATCCTTTATCAATCCAGGCCTAACAGGTGTGAGGTGTTCGAGTGCAAAAAAGCGGTATTGTTTGGCGGTAACGGTGGTCTCCTTATAAACAGCATTTATTTGCGTGAGCTGAAAATTTAGACTTCCTCCTCTTTTATGTGCACCGCAAACCGCTATGTCAATGTATTCCGTAATAGACGATGGCAGGTTTAATAGGTCTTTATTGGCCCATTCTGTTCCAAGGTTTAATAGGTTTTTATCACTGAAACAAGGTGCAAAGACTGTAACGCCAAAGGGTAAATTATTTTTTGTGAGGGTTACCGGCAAGGCCAATGCTGCACAGTCTAATAAATTCATAAAATTGGTATAGTAGCCCAAATTTGAATTTAGCAAAATGGGTTCTTCCTCTAGTTCTTTTATTTTATAGATGGTACCTGCCGTTGGCATAATAAAAGCTGCGTAGTCTGCTGCGTATTTATCAAACACTTTCTTAAATGCTTTTAGTCTGTATTCTGCATCGAAGTAACTGGTAGCTGTTGGGTTTTTGCCTCCTAAAATTATTTTTTGAGTGCTAGGCAGTACCTTCTCTATATTTTGTTCGATGAATGCACCAACGGCGTGGTAGCGTTCTGCCACCCAGGGGCCATCGTACAAAAGTTTGGCAGCATCAAATAGAGGAGAGAAATCAATTTCCTCTACTAAATATCCATTTTGTTTTAGTTTATCGATGAAGTTCGAGAACGCTTTTTCATACTCTGTGTTGCCAAAGAATTCTAAGTTGCTTTTTAATGGAATGGCAAATTTCCCACTCTTTTCTAATGTAAGCTGTGTGTTTTCACGGCTGTAGGCATCTTTCTCGTCGTAGCAACTCATGGTGTTAAGTACTATTTGCGCATCGGATAATTCGTTAGCAAAAATAGATACGCAATCTAACGACTTACAAGCTGGCACCACACCCGTATTAGAAATGATGCCTCGTGTTGGTTTTACGCCAATCAGATTTTGGAAGGCTGCTGGTACTCTTCCCGATCCAGCTGTGTCGGTGCCTAAGGCAAAAGGAACGTAACCTGCTGTGAGCGAACTGGCAGAGCCAGAGCTTGATCCGCCAGGTATGTACGCTTCGTTATAATAGTTTTTGGCAACGCCGTAGGGCGAACGTACGCCAACTAAACCCGTGGCGAACTGATCCATATTGGTTTTTCCAATGCAGATAGCTCCAGCAGCCTCTAGTTGTTGCACGGCAAAGGCGGACGATTTAGGCGTATACGCATATGCTTTGCATCCCGCAGTTGTGGGGAAGCCTTTCACATCAATGTTGTCCTTCACTGCAAATGGGACACCCAAGAGCGGAAGGTTCTCGTCCAGGCGCTTAGCTACAGCATCAATTTTATGTTCGAGTAACACGATGTCTAAGGCTGAAATGAAAATGTGCTCAAGTTCTAAGTTTTTTAGTATTTGGGCTTGATTGGCCAGTAATATTTTTTTATAAACATTAAAGTCATCCTTTATAAGTGTTGTTATCTCTTTTATATTCATAGTTTTTCCTCCTCTATTGCAAAAATTATGTCACCTGCAGTTATTTCTTTGCCGCTTGAGCAGTGTTGCGATTTTATGGTGCCATTAGCATGACTAGAAATGGTGATTTCCATTTTCATGCTTTCCAGTATCACTACAGGATCGCCTTTTATCACTTTGTCGCCAATGTTGACCAGTGTTTTCCAAAGCATACCAGAAATGGGTGATACGATTGGTTCGAGGCCTTCTTCAATGGCATCTTGTTTTTTGTCTGCGATGTTATTCATGTCCTGACTAAAATTTAGTCTTCCTGTTCTAATCCAGTCGTTCTTTTCCGCTTCAAAAGCTTCGGCTTGAGCTGTTTTGAATTTTTTGATGCCACTGTCGTTGTCCTCTAGGAATTTCTTGTATTCCTTTAAGCTAAAGGTTGTTTCCTCTATTTTTAGTGGGTATTTACCTTGAGGAAAATCTCTCCTGATATTGACTAACTCTTCGGCCGTGACGGGGAAGAATTTTATTTGATCAAAAAACCTTAATAAATAGGGTTTTTCTTTTGTGAAGAGCTCTCCTTTAGGAAATGTATTCCACATCTGTAGGGTTCTGCCAAATAATTGGTAACCACCTGGGCCTTCCATGCCGTAGATACACATGTAAGCACCACCTATGCCAACTGCATTTTCTGGCGTCCATGTTCTGGCGGGGTTATATTTGGTTGTTACCAATCGTTTTCTGGGGTCGAGAGGAGTGGCTACTGGCGCACCCAAATACACATCACCTAAACCCATAACTAAGTAGTTGGCGTTAAATATCATATACTGCACAGCATCAATAGACTCCAATCCATTTATACGTCGAATGAATTCAATATTATCAGGGCACCATGGCGCATCGGCGCGTACGGTTGTTTGGTATTTCTCCATGGCCAATTTGGCTTGTGGATCGTTCCAGCTTAATGGTAAATAAACAATGCGCGATGGCACTACGATATCGTTGTTGTTGATGAGTTCATTCAGCGCTTTCCTTACTTTCAGCAATAAGTCTTGGCGATTAAGAATGCTGGCATTAAAATGTATTTGTAGCGATCGAATACCTGGTGTTAAGTCGATGATGCCTTCTAATTGCTCTTCCTCAAATGCCTCAAAAAGTTTGTGAATGATGAGTCTTAATTCAATGTCTAACTCAAGTTTTCCTAGCTCAATTAAGATATTTTCATCGCCTGCTTGTCTTACGATAACTGTATGGTTTTCAAAACTATATTCATCAAGTATAGGGGTGAGGTTCTCGATTTCAAAGCTTTGATATTGGGGTACGTTGCCCTTTAAACTGTGTATGAAATTATTTTGTTCTTTTTCTTTTTCCAGTGCCTGTTCGTTGGTCACTATGTTAAAACGAATTTTGGATTGGCTCGATAACTGTCCCATTTTCCATAAATCGGCTTTGATAATGGTAAACGGACAAACAAATCCGCCTAGGCTTGGGCCGTCTGGGCCTAAAATAATGGGCATGTCGCCTGTGAAGTCGATGGCGCCAATGGCGTATGCATTGTCGTGTATGTTAGAGGGATGAAGGCCTGCTTCACCGCCATCGGTGCGTGCCCATTTAGGTGCAGGACCTATCAAACGCACCCCTGTTCGCGAAGAGTTGAAATGCACAGTCCATGTAGCATCTAAAAATTCCTTAATGCCTTCTAGGGTAAAAAAATCGGGAGCGCCATGAGGGCCATACATCACATCAATTTGCACGTTCTCTTCTATTTCTGGATAGGAGATACTATTGGCTTTTGGCTTTGGCTTTGGCTTTGGCTTTGGCTCGTTGAGATGAATCACATCGCCTGCTCTAAGTATTCTACCACAATGACCACCCATCACACCCAGTGAAAATGTAGAAGCACTTCCTAGATAGTCCGATACTTTTATCCCTCCACCAAAAAGTAAGTAACTCCTTTGTCCGCCATCAGTAATTTTACCCATGGTAAGGATGTCATCTTTTTTAGCTGTGTAAACCGTGTAGTTTTTTAGTTTTTCTTCATTCAACTCACAGTTCATCGTGGCTCCTGTAATGACAAACGGTACAGAGGTTCTGAATTTTATTTTTGGTCCCATGGCCGTAATCTCTAGTCCACTCACATTTTCGTTGTTGCCCAGCAGCTTGTTGCCCAATCTAAAAGACAGGGAATCCATCGGTCCCGAAGGGGGAATGCCTACTTGCCAATAACCTGTTCTACCAGGATAATCTTGAATGGTTGTAAAGGTGCCAGCCGCCATAATGTCGAAGGCTTTGCTGGTATAATGGTGGTCTTCTAAAAATTTTGTTGATAACTCGGCGTTAGCAAACCGATCGCTCTCGACAATGCTTTTAAGAAATTCGAGGTTTGTTTCTACACCCTCTATATTGGTTTCTGATAGCACCTTTATGGCTTTCTCAACACATTGGCTGCGACTGTCGGCTGTTACAATTATCTTGGCCAATAAAGGATCAAAAAAAGGTGATACCTCCGCGCCTTCTTGTATCCAACTGTCTACACGCGCCTCGTTGGGAAAGTTTAATTTTGTGATTTGCCCCGTTGATGGCATGTAGTTTTTATAAGGATCTTCAGCATAGAGTCTAAATTGCATGGAAACCCCTTGTGGTTGAGGATTTTTTGGGAAGACAAACTGTCCTTCTTGCAAAAGAATCATGGCCTCCACAATATCCATTTTAAAAACCTCTTCCGTTACCGTATGTTCAACCTGAAGGCGTGTGTTAACTTCAAGGAAGTAAAATTTCTTATCCAACTCATCGTATAAGAATTCGATGGTACCAGCACTGCGGTACTTAATGGCTTTCATTAGACGGCGCGCGCAGTTGTGGAGCTCTTCTCTAATGTTACTAGGGATGTTGGGCGCCGGTGTTTCTTCAATTATTTTCTGCGAACGACGTTGAATGGAACAATCTCTATCGCCCAAAACCATTCCACCCCCTTTGCCATCACCAAAAATCTGAACTTCTACATGCCTGGCTTTTTCTAAGAATTTCTCAAGAAACACACCTCCGTTAGAGAAGTTTTTTTGAGCTAGTGAAACAGTGCTTTCATATGCGCTTGATAGATCTTGTTGGTTGCGGCAAATTTGCATGCCGATACCTCCACCTCCACCAGTGCTTTTTAAGATAACTGGGTAGCCTATTTTTTTGGCGGCCACTATGGCATCGTCCACGTTTACTAAAATTTCGGTGCCTGTTAAAATGGGTAATTGGCTGTTGACTGCAATTTCTCGTGCTTTATGCTTTAAACCAAATGAATCAATTTGTTCTGGAGTAGGGCCTAAAAAGATCAATCCCATATCTTCTAAAGACTGTGCAAAAGCCATGTTCTCACTTAATAGACCATACCCTGGGTGTACTGCATCGATGTTGTTGTCTTTAATGATGTTAAATATCTTCTCTGTGTTTAAATACGTTTGGGCTATGGTGCCAGTACCTATGCAATAGGCTTCGTCGGCTTCAATAACGTGGGTGGTGTTTGTATCTGCTTCATTATAAATAGCCACAGATATTTTTCCCATTTTTTTGATGGTTTTAATTATCCTAACGGCAATTTCACCACGGTTGGCAACTAAAATTTTATTAATCATAACGGTCTGTTTTTTAGTTCCAGATGTTTATTTCAATTGGAGTGGGGTTGTAAGCATTGCAAGGATTATTCAACTGTGGGCAGTTGCTAATGATGCACAATACATCCACTTCGGCTTTTAGTTGTACGTACTTACCAGGTTCGGATATACCATCTGCAAATTTCGATTTGCCATCAGGTGAAATGGGCACATTCATAAAGAAGTTAATGTTGCTGTTTAAATCCTTCTTGCCCAGTTTCATATTGTGCTGCCTCAATGCTGCCATAAAGGAGTCTCTACAATTGTGCATGTGAATCTTTTCTGATTCGTAACGTACCGAGTTGCTTTCCGCAGAACATGCCCCACCAAGGGTGTCGTGTCTTCCGCAAGTGTCATCGGTAATGGTTAATAAGGTGTTGCCTACATTCGAAATTAACTTACTGCCCGTTGTTAAGTACACATTGTTTTGATGGTTGATGGTATCTTGTGCGCTGTAACGTTCATTGGTGTCGGTAGCCGCGTAAAACATGGTGTCAGCGGCTTGGTTGCCTTCGCTGTCGATGATGCGAATGGTTTGTCCCGCTTTAATGACGTACGACCAGTAATCGCCTGCTAAAACGACTTCTTTATATATTGCGTTGTTTTTGTCGAAACTCATATCTTGTTTATTTATAGTAGTTAATAGTGTTTGTGAAGCCGCGTTTGTTTTCTTCTCTTGTATAGAAACAGGGATTTTCTTCCATTTCGTAATACGATTCCCACAGTGTCACCTTTAAAGGTTTTGGCTCGTAGATTGGATTGGTGTCCATGGGGTGTGGACAGGTGTTAAGTACTACCAAACAATCCATTTCGGCCTGCAAGTCAATATAGGCACCTGGTTTGTTTTGAGCTTTAAAAATCAAACCGCCTTCATTATTCACATTTATCTGAGTGAATAAATTTACTTGCGAATGCATATCTCTGAGACTCATGCCGTATTTCGACACTTCTGTTAGCAGGCTGGTAAAGCCATCGCGGTAATAGGCATTTCTAAATTCTTGATAATTTTTTACACCATATTTTTGCTTGTTGCTTTCAGGAGTGCTACAAGCGGTCATAGTATCGTGCCAACCACAGGTGTCATCAATTACTGAAAGTAAAATGCGACCCATATCGGAATACAACACATGTCCTTTGGTGAGGTAGGAGGTGTATTGTGCTTTAAGCGTATCTGCCATATTGTATCTTTCCGAAAAATCGGCACTGTTAAAAATCAGAGCTGATGCATTAACCCCGCCTTCTATGTCGGTCAAGCGAAGGCTGTTTCCTTTTTTGAGATGATGGCTAAAATTCCATCCTCCAGGGATTATTTTCTCAAATTTTATTGCGTCGTCAGAAAATGTGTTCATTGCGTTGTCTCCTATTATTTTGTGTGAATGGGGGGCAAAATGGTGTTTGTGAGGGTTAGTTTGCCTGTTTCCACCCCTTTAATATTTAAAAATTGTTGTTGTATCTGTTCCAGTTTACTGATGTGGCCTTGTACCACTAATACTTCCATTACATGGTTATGCTCTAGTAATATACGGTTAGAGCTAATAACTTCGTTAATGTTATCACGTTGTATTCTTGATACATGTGTTAATATCTCACGATGGTCTTCACTGTAAAATAGAGTGATCGATCCTGCCATTATCGAATTGGTCTGTTTCGAGCTTAGTTCAATGTATTCCGCCCTAACCAGCTGCGCAATAACTTGCGATCGGCTCTTCCATTTCCCTTTTATAATAATCTCTTCTAACTGATCGTAAGTTCTATCAGGAAGAGATACGCTTAATCTAGTTACGCCTATCATAACACTTCGTCTCCTACTAATGTGAGTTTAACCAATGGCAGTTTATCATCTTTGTCCTCGTGTCGTGGATGAATCAGTTCTTCCAGTCGTTTTTTTGTTGCTAGAAACTCAGGACTTAAAAACTGATCTGGCGAGCGAGGTCGTGATACTGGAACTTCAATAATTTCGGCTATCTCACCTGGGTTTGCTTTTAACACAATAATGCGATCCGATAAATAGATGGCTTCATCCAAATCGTGGGTGATAAAAACAATGGAAATGTTTACTTTCTTCCATATCTGAAGCAGGTACGATTGCATCTTTGCTCTTGTTTGAGCATCCAAAGCTCCAAAAGGCTCATCCATCAATAGTATTTCGGGGTGAGTTGCTAATGATCTGGCAATGGCCACCCGTTGTTTCATGCCACCCGAAAGTTGAGAAGGGTACGAGTGTTCAAATTGCTCTAGACCTATAAGTCGCACCCATTCTGTGGCTTTGTTTTTAGCATAGGTTTTTGTTTCTCCTTTTCGGAGTAGGCCATACATCACGTTTTCAACCACATTTAACCAAGGGAATAAGGTGTAGCCTTGAAAAACCATGCCTCTCTCAATGCCTGGGCCTGTAATTATTTTGTCATTTATGTAGATGTTTCCCGAATCTTGTGATTCTAATCCAGCTAAAAGTCTTACCATGGTAGATTTTCCACACCCCGATGGACCAATGATAGAGGTGAACTCTCTACGGTAAGTTTGAAACGATACGTTATTAAGCGCTACCGAAGGCCCATTTTTTGCTTTGAATGTTTTGGTTAAATTCTCAACCCTTAGCATAACTGGTCGTTCCTTAATTCGATCAAAGCGGTCTTTCACTTCCTGACTTTGTTCTTTGTAACTTGGTAATACGAAATTTGTCATGATTATCTTTTTTCGTTATGCGTTTCCCAATGAAACATTCGTCTACCTATCCAAGCAAAAATTTGATCAGACACTACGCCAATGATGCCAATGATGATGATGGCAGCAAATACCTGATCGAAATTACGGTATTTAGCCTGTTGGTTTATGAACCACGATATGCCTGTGCTGGTGCCAATAACTTCTGCAACAATTAAGTACGTCCAAGCCCAGCCCAGTAGTATTCGCATGTCTCTGTATAAGTCTGGCAATATGCCAGGTATCACCACGGTTCTTACAATGGTCAGTCGTTTGGCACCTAATGTTTGCGAGGCTTCAATTAAACTGCTGTCCAGTTTTCTAGTTGTATTGGCTATAACCAGTACTTGTTGAAAGAAAGTACCAATGAAGATAATGGCTATTTTGGGGCCATCATTAATACCTAATACTGCTACCGCTAAGGCTCCAAAAACAGGCGCTGGTAAGTACCTGAAATACTCAATAAAGGGCTCTATAAGGTTGCTAAAAAATTTATAGGTTCCGCAAATTATGCCCAATGGAACGCCAAATATGGAGGATAAAAAAAAGCCCCAAAATATAATGCTGATACTGTGCATTAGACTTTCATGCAACCACGGTTCACCAGGCCTGCGTGGAGGCGTTTCAAATGAACTTACTAAACTGTTAGCTACTGTGTGAGGAGCCGGCAAATAGATTGGATTTGCCGGTTCTCCTTTTGCCGGCTTCAAGCCTTGTCTCACTAATCTTTCGTTCTCCCTATAAAAGACTTCCTTTTGCACCAGCATGTCTTGCTTGTAAAAGCTCACATCACCTACTTCCGTAATTTGTACCATGGGGTGCCAAACAAAAGGAACATAACTAATGATACACCATGCTAAAATTGGCAATACAAATGATAAGGTAAAAAGGATTCTCTTTTGTATAGGAGGAAGATTCTTCCAAATTACAAACATGCTTTGCTTCTTCATAGTTTATTTCTCCATCTCTAACACAAGTGATGGATCAATATAATCCTCAACTTTTTGTGGCGCTTTGTATATTTTGTTGGCAATGTTAAATTGGTCTACTATCGAAGTGGATCCATACACCGATTTAAACGTGTCACCTTTCTTTAAAACCTCTTTAGATTCTTCCAACGAAAGTATTTTTACACCGGTCATAAATACCGCGTATTCTGCTGGAGTTACACCTGCTCTGCTCGACATGATTTCTAACACTTCCTTTTCGTTAGCAGGGTCGTTTATGTAGTCAACAATACGGTACCAAACTTTCACTACTTTCGCCCAATCTTCTCTTCTACTGCTTAAACTGGTAGGTGACACAGCGAGGGCATCATAAATTAGTCCTGGTACATTGGCACTGGTGTATATCGCTTTCGATCCGGGTACTGCTTTGATGGCTTCTCCAGAGTTTGGCTGCCATGCCGCAATGGCAGATACCTCTCCCGATGCTAGGGTTTGTGCTGTTTGATGTGTAGCCACGTTAACAAGTTCCACATCTGCCTCTGTTAAGCCTACACTTTTTAAGCCTTCAATTAGTAATAAGTGTTCTACAAAACCAATCTCAATGCCGATTTTTTTCCCTTTGAGGTTGGCGATGCTGTCGATACCTGGTGCGGCTACTATCATGTCGTTACCGTTGCTATAATCCGATACTAAGATCATTACGTTAGCAGCTCCTGTAGCGCCAGTAACCAGTGCGTCTCCATTGGTCATTGTTACAGCGTCTAATTGGCCGGCTGCAAAAGCATCCATAGATGCAACGTACTCAAACCAAGAAAACTCTACATTGACACCTTCTTCTTTAAACCAACCTTTTGTTATGGCGATATCCCAAGCGACCCATCCTGGCCAGTCGCTATAACCAATTTTTAGAGGTTTCTTTTCTTCTTTACATCCTACAAATAGGGTTATCACTAATGCTATACCTAATAACTTCTTCATCTTACTAAATTTTAAATTGATACAATTAGTTCGTTGAATGGTGGTATTCAAGAGGCGCGCCAAAAGTATTACGTTTTTTAAATTAGGTAATAATTAGGTGGTAACTATAAGTAAATCAAGTATAAAAAAAATAAATAAAAAAACATGCGAAAGTATTTTACTTTGAAAATATTACAAATATGTAAGGCTTCATTACCGCCTTTCTACATATATGTAGAAAGTGGAATGGCTTTGTTTCTTTATGTTTAGTAAAGTACCTTGTGTAATTTTATATGTTTCTGAATATTAGGGTGGTAGTGTTGTTTTGCTTTATTGTGAGATGTGTCTATTGGTTTTTGTTTTTAGAATGGCAAGCTTTTGTAAATGACACATTTGTAGGTTTGGTGTATGGGCTGCCAAATAACTTGTTTTTTACTATGGAAGGTGTTGTTTAGCAATGCTGTTAGACGTGATTTTTAGGTGTGGTGTTGGTGGTTGTTTTGCTAGGATGTGCATTTTTGTGGGAACTTATTTTGACAATGGTCGAAGTGTAGATTTGAAACTTACATTATTGGGGGAAGTTGTTGATTAGTATTGGTTCACTTTGTTGAAAGATAGTGAGTGCGTATGTGATGTAATTAGTTGCAAGATGGGGCGGGGAGGTGGTGCGGTTTTCAAAAGGTAGTTTTGTCGATGAGGTAATAGGTTTAATTAGGTGCCAGTAAGAAGTTTTGGTTTAGTGTAGTTCAGAATGCTCTATTTAGTTCTCATTTGTAGCAGTGTAGCGAGTTGTTAAATTAACTAAAATAGAAAAGCCGGTTCACGTTTGAACCGGCTTTTCACTTCAGATATGATAACAAAACAACGCAACCATATTAATAATTGTATGATGTTTGACCGTGCTCGTGAATATCTAAACCTTCACGTTCTTCAATTTCAGATACAC
>QKIO01000293.1 GCA_003251015.1 Bacteroidales bacterium | reverse complement strand
AGAGGATTATGAGGGGTTGAAAGAGTCGATGATTTCGGCTTACGAAAATTGGCCAGGTGCTTATTGGTCGCACGAGCACATCGAAAAACTACTTAGTATCTTCGCCGATGGACAAATAGCTATTTATATTGATGATAAGTTAGCTGGTTGTGCATTATCACTAATTATTAAATACGATCATTTTGGTGATTCACATACCTATAAAGATATCACAGGCGATTTTTCGTTTAATACCCATAATCCTAAAGGTGATGTGTTGTATGGTATAGACGTATTTATTGTACCTGAATTTAGAGGCCTTCGGTTAGGGCGTCGTTTGTACGATGCGCGTAAAGAATTGTGTGAGAATTTAAATCTTCGTGCCATTGTATTTGGTGGACGTATTCCTATTTACCATAAATATGCCGATGAGTTAAGCCCAAAGGAGTACATTCATAAGGTTAAAATGAAGGAGATTCATGATCCCACCTTAAATTTTCAGTTGTCAAATGATTTTCACGTTCGTAAGATTATCAAAAACTATTTAGAAGGGGATGAGGAGTCACGCGAGTTTGCCGTATTACTAGCGTGGGATAATATTTATTATGAACCAAGCACCACGTCTTTGTCTGGTAATAAATCCATTGTTCGTTTAGGTTTGATACAGTGGCAAATGCGTAATTACAAAGGCTTAGATGAGCTTTTTGAGCAGGTTGAGTTTTTTATTGATGCGGTATCGGGTTACAAAAGTGATTTTGCTTTGTTTCCAGAGTTTTTTAATGCACCGTTGATGGCTGAGTATAATCACTTGTCGGAGGCTGAAGCCATTCGTAAATTAGCCGAATATACCGTGTTGATACGCGACCGTTTTTTGAGTCTAGCTGTTAGTTACAATGTAAATGTTATTACCGGTAGTATGCCTTTGTTGAAGGAAGATGGTAGGTTGTATAACGTGGGTTACCTTTGTCGACGCAATGGTACATATGAGACGTATACCAAGATACACGTGACACCTGATGAGGCTAAATTCTGGGGGTTACGTGGTGGTGACGCTGTTAAAGTGATGCAAACCGACTGTGGTCCCATTGGTGTGTTGATCTGTTACGACGTTGAATTTCCTGAGTTGCCACGTTTGTTGGCTGGTCAAGGAATGAATATATTGTTTGTGCCATTTTTAACCGATACTCAAAATGGATATTCGCGTGTACGTTACTGCGCCCGTGCTCGTGCCATTGAAAATGAGTGTTATGTAGCCATTGCTGGTAGTGTAGGTAATTTGCCTAAGGTAGAGAATATGGATATGCAATACGCACAATCGGTGGTGTTTACACCCTGTGACTTCTCGTTTCCTGCCAACGGTATTAAAGCTGAAGCAACTCCAAATACAGAAATGATTTTGGTGGCCGATGTGGATATTGATTTATTACGCGAACTGCATAATCACGGTAGTGTACGTAACTTAAAAGATAGAAGATCTGATGTGTATCAATTAGGTTTTACGCCTAAAAAATAATTCATCTCTCGATACGTAAATTAACCACCTGGAGGATATGTTTATATCTTTTAGGTGGTTTTCTTTATTTTTAACAGGGGGTTGTTTGGATCTGGTTGTTTGTTTGGTTTGATTGTTGTGTTTTTATGGGGGTGTTGTAAATAATTTATTATTATTTGATGTTTCATTGATGTATTTCCTGTTTTTTTAATAATTTTGAAAATAAACAATTGCTACATGGATTATTTAAAAGCTGCGTTAGACCTTAAAGAGCTTATCAAACATACCAACCAAACGGTGTTAGCTAATATAGCCAACGGGCAGTTTGAACCAAACCTTATGCTATTGAGGTCAAATTTTGGTCAGGAAATTACCACCAAGTTAGCGGCTTTTACCAATGCAAATGTGTTATCTACTTTAAGTTCCTATGGCGACTCAGAAGCCTTTGTGATGACCGATTTGGTAAGACAGGATAAGAAAGAACCCAGAATGACCTATGTTTTATATAAAGGGTATCACTCACTACTAGAAAAGGGGCAGGTTTATTTTCATTTGGTGGATGATACAACGCTTCATCCAATAGGTGATTTACAGTATAGTAATTTAGAAGGTAATATTTTCTATAAAGTGGTAGCGCCCAATTTTGAGGAAAGTTCGTGTAATGCTATAGAAACAGATGCAAACACTGCTAAACATCCCTCGATAGTATTCTTAATTGGTCATTTAAATGAAGAGCGCTTGTTTTATGATATACAACGTTTGGTTGTAGAATCTGCAAATAATGTACAGAAGCATAAAAATAGAGAGTTTGAATTTATCTTTAGCATTTCCGTATTTGGTGGATTGCCTTCGGCATCGTTTAAAGCCAAGTTAAGTGAGTTGGAAGAATTTATGGCGCAATTTTTTTATCCGGTGTTTCCCAATTGTCAGTTTAAGTTTGATTTGGGTGAATAGAGATTTTGTGGTTGTTTTATGCCAAAGCCTCTAACGTTTTTCTGAGGGTGTTTAAAAATTTTTATAGCATTACTTTTGCTAATTCTGCCAATATCTTTTTGGCCTTACCACCAACCCCTTTGCTTGCAGTGGGGAGTATCTCGTTTAGCACTATTTTTAGTTCGTGAGCTAGCTCTGGGAATTCGGTGCATAGATTGTAAAGTATCTGCATGCAATTGGCTTTTACGGCAATGGGAATTTCTTCGGTCATAAGCCAGTTTAAGCAACAATCAATGGTTTCGCCCGTAGCAATATCACAAAGGTTGTAGGTGCTTAATATGCGCGTATAATGCCTTTTTATGCTGTGGTTTTTGAGCGTTGGTAAGGCGGCGATTAAACGTGGCAGATAGTTAATAAACAAAGCGGGATTGGCATCGTGGGCCAAATCAAACAAATAAGCAGAGCGCCATGCAATACGAGAATTGGTGTGTTCGTTGAGTTGAAGTACAATATCAAGAGTGGCTACACTGTGACATATTTCTTTGGCTAATTGTGCATATTGACCCGATAGGTAGTTATTGGTCAGCAACTCTTCAAGTTCGGCGCTTGTATA
>QKIO01000308.1 GCA_003251015.1 Bacteroidales bacterium | reverse complement strand
CCGCCCTCACGCTTAAACGGTTCGCCAGGTATATCTTTGCTTATGTATTGAAAAGCATCTATCACTTGCCCAGACTCATTGAGCAGAGCCAGTTGTACTTTTTCATTGGTGAGGGCACTCCATTTAGCCACCGCAAATGCATTTGTTTCTGGCGGCCACGGGGTTTGGTAACTTGAAGAGTATAAACAAATATATTGGTTTGATGGAATGGTAATCGACGGAAGCGTCACCATGTTTTTATTCACTTTTAGAATCCATCCTGTTGTGTTAATGGAAAACGGACTTGCATTATACAACTCAATGTATTCCGTTTCTGGCTGCCCCATTGGCGGACTGGGATCAGTCATCACCTCCGAAAACAACACATCAAAACGTACTGCTTGATAGTACATCAACATCTGTGAAGGGATTGATAAGGTGTCGCCTCTAGCATCCACCAAAGAGGTAATATCAAACCGTAGGGTTTGTCCTTTGGGCACTTTGTTTTGTAATGTCACCAAGAAACTACATTGGTCTGAGGACTTGCTGATGTTTTTAAAACCCATAGGTTTATCATCAACCAAACAGGTACTCTTACGCAAGTTTTCTTCTGTGAGGGCTTGCGTGAATGTTAGATTAAGTGTAGAATCATTTGTTAAACAAGCTGTTTTGAAGTGAGTTGGGATATAATTGATAAGTACAGTAGTGTCAACCAAAGCGTTGCCAACCAAATCTTTTAACTTGGAAATACTAAAAGGTTCATCTTTTAAGGCACTCAAGCCAGGAAAAAAATGTACAGAGAGCGTGTTAGTCTCTGAATTGTGACTAATGGATTGAGGCGAACTATTTAAGTTAGAAAACTTAAAGTTTGACGAACCGATTGAATTAGGATCCAACGTTTTATTCGCTTTTAGCGTGATTAAATACGAATTAACAACCTTTACTTCGGTAATTAATGGTGGCGATTTATCCACATAAGCCTGCCCCTCAATACAAAAATCATCAAACCAAAATTTATTACTACGAGTAGCCGTATAATAAAAAACCACCCCTGCGTAACTCGACCCAAAACCACAGCGCTTAGTCACCGAACCCTGGCGCTGCCATGTGCCGCTGGTATTACTTTCCAAAACCCAAGTGTTATTGACAGCCGATATTTTCACCTCTGTATTAACAACACTCGTATTAACGGTGCCATCCACACCGTCTATAATTTTTTCAACCTTGCCATTGAGTAGATAATACAGGCAAATGTCATCGGTGGTATTTCCCATTTCTACATAAACAGCGTTACGTATGGTTAGTGGTGACGCACCATCGGCCATCAAATAAATACGTGCGTAGTTACTTGAAGATGGATTAAAATCCATCTTTAGTTTAAAACGCCATGAACCATTTTCAGCCACCGCGCTTGGTGTAAACAGATAAGAATTGGCAGCTTCGGCAGGCGCTATAAGCTGGAGCCATCCGTCATTAGTCACCCCAAAATGTGCGTTTTGACCAACCCATTCAGGTTGCGAGGTGAAATTACCATCAGTAAAATCTTCGTTTAACTGACCCAGTAATTGAAACGGAAGCCATACAAGGACGATAAAAATGCGGAGCATAGGCATGGATTATTACAAATATTCCTATTTTTGCAGTTGCTTAAGGATGATAGTATCTATTCATCAGGCACATACAATTTAAATAAACTTAATAAGATAAGGAATTAATTAATAATAAATATTTCATGAAAGTAGCTATCGTTGGTGCTAGTGGCGCTGTAGGACAAGAATTCCTGAAAGTATTAGAGGAACGTAACTTCCCTTTGGATGAGTTGGTGTTATTTGGTTCGGCACGTAGTGTGGGCAACAAATACA
Organism: Bacteroidales bacterium; assembly: GCA_003251015.1. Classification (GTDB taxonomy): domain Bacteria; phylum Bacteroidota; class Bacteroidia; order Bacteroidales; family Marinilabiliaceae; genus SZUA-582. Next base: position 9,488 of record QKIO01000308.1, on the reverse strand, counting down.
TGTTTAAAGGCAAAGAAATTACGGTTAAGGAATTAAAGCATAACGACGATTTTAAAGACATTGATATTGCCATGACTTCTGCTGGCGGTGGTACTTCGGTTGAATTTGCCGATACTATTACCAAACATGGAGCCATCATGATTGATAATTCGAGTGCTTTTAGAATGGATGCTGATGTGCCGTTGGTTGTGCCTGAAGTAAATGCTGAGGATTGTAAAAATGCACCTCGTAATATTATTGCAAACCCCAATTGTACAACCATCCAATTGGTTGTGGCATTAAATGCTATTGAAAACATTTCGCACATCAAACAAGTGCATGTAGCAACCTATCAGGCAGCTAGTGGTGCTGGCGCTATGGGTATGCAGGAATTAGAAGAACAAACCAAACAACTAGTGAATGGAGAAGAGCCTACTGTAGAGAAATTTGCGTATCAGTTGGCTAAGAATCTTATTCCTCAGGTGGATGTGTTTACCGATAACGACTACACTAAAGAAGAGATGAAGATGTTTTACGAGACTCGTAAAATCATGCACAGTGACATTCGTGTGAGTGCTACTTGTGTGCGAGTACCAGTATCGCGTGCTCACTCAGAAGCAGTGTGGTTGGAAACAGAACATCCTGTTAATCCAAACCAAGCTAAAAAAGCATTTTCGGAGGCTAAAGGTGTTATTTTGGTAGATGACCCATCAAACAAACAATACCCTATGCCTTTAATGTTGGCAGGTAGAGATGAAGTTTTTGTTGGACGTGTACGTGCCGATTTAGCCACGCCTAACGGTTTATCGTTTTGGTGTGTTTCTGACCAAATTAAGAAGGGTGCTGCTTTAAACGCGGTACAAATAGCTGAGTACATGATTAGCGAAGGCATGTTCAAAAAATAAATATCGCTAACGCGATTCCCTTTAAATCAAACGAGGCTGTCTAATAATAGACAGCCTCGTTTTTTTATCATTTTAGAGCAAACAAAAATCAACGTTTAGCTTGCAACATAAAAAAGAGACTGCCTTTTCAGACAGCCTCCTTGTTGCTTTCATAACTCTAATTTGTCAAATTACCCACACTTTCGATGATGATATCAACACGTCGATTAACCTGTCTATTAGCGTCTGTATCGTTAGGCACCAAAGGGCTCGACTTTCCTTTAGAGGATGTTTCTATTAAATCGCCATCCATGCCTTTTTTCACAAATGAATCTCGTATCACATCAGCACGCAATTGGCCTAACCAAAGGTTGAAATCGTCATTTCCTTTAATATCAGTATGACCAATAATAGTCATTTTAAGATTAGGATATTGATGAAGTACAGCTCCTAAGTTTTCTAAGTTCTTGCGAGTCTCAGGTGTGATGCGTGCATTACCAAACTCAAACTGTATGGGTTGTTTAATAATCTCTAAATCGCTTTCCTTAAACACCGTTGTTCGCACTTGAATCACTACGCTTGTTGGCTCACTACCAGAGCTTAAAATACTATCTGCTCGAGCTAACGCTCTATTCTCGGCTTCTATTTGTGCAAGTTGATCAGCTATATACTGCTGATTAGCACTATAGATCAATTGATCAGCCATCATTTTATTTTGAACATCAACCAATACTTTCTCTAAAGACTTTGTGTCTATAGGTTTTGCATAAGGGGTTAAAGGCAGATTAGCATAGGCGATGTTGTTCATGTGTAATTCATGATTAAGCGAAACCATTTCCCTGACCTTATCTTCGTTGCTGAGATATTGGCGGTCAAAGGTCGGAACATCATTTTTATCCAATTTACGATGATCGCGATTGATCTCATCATTGAGTCCTTCAAACCGATCTTGTTTTTGTTCGTTTTCATTATATTTCTCAAGCAACAACTCCGCAATAACATTATCGTATCTCAACCGATCGTTAGTAATACTATCTGATATGGCAGCAATGGCTTTAAAGCGATTGGCATTAAGATCCTTATTGGCATTACTATCTTGTTGAGTGACATAGATCATAGTAGCCAATAGATCCAATTGTTCCAGACGATCCTGATTTATTTTACGAATCGCCTCTTCTTCTGCTAAACGATGTTGTCTTTTAATCGCATCTTTTTGTAATTGTTTGAGGTAATCGTGACGTTTCTTCATGCCTTGATTAATCATCAAACCAACTCTCAAACCCGCATTTATACGACTATTATCATCTAAATTATCTGTTTTGTAAGCGGTTTCAGCCTCACTAGGTGAGGTTGCTGTGTAAGTCACAAAAGGGTGGTCAAGGTGAGTGCTTCGTTTAGGAAAATACTCCAAATTAACACCATAGTATAAGGTCAAATAACTATTGAGCACACGCGTAGCATATACATTTGCAATCGCACCAACACCACTGCCAGTAGACAGACTTTGCTCATCTCCAGGCGTGAACGTCTCAAAACCAGGCCCGTGGTCAATGATGAGATCCGTTCCATATTGAGGATAATGAGCCGATGTGGTATAACTCCCTCTTTTCACTTCCATGTGGTTACTCCCCGTGGTGTAAAACTTGGGCCCCATACCCACCAAAAGACCATCCTTACTATTAAAGGCATGACGGTATTTCACTTCTAGTGGGATGCCAAAGCGATGAGTGTACTGCATCTCTTTGTATTTGTTAAATTCAGAATGCAGATAAAAAGGGTCATGAGCAGCGCCTCCGTATTCGTTGCCATCCATAGTTGAGAAGTCATCAACCAATAAATCATTAATTTTTAATCGATTAAGGCCATAATCAAAGGTAAGACCCGTACTAATCCCCCAATTGGTATTCCAAAAATAGGTCACATCGGTACCTAACGAAAAGGTTCCACCAAACCGTTTAATTTGTGAATTATCATCAAATGGGAAAAAAGAGAATCCAGCACCAGTAAAAACACTCCAATACAAGTCGGTGTTATAACTTTTCCGCGGAGCGTTTGTGCTACTTTGAGCACTGGCGTTATCTTTATCTATTAAGGGGTTTATTAAAAAAACTAGAAAGGTTAAGCAAAGTAAAGTCTTCATCTTGTCAATTATGGTATAGAAGCAAAGCTTCCTTGGTTAATGGTTTTGAGTAATTAGTCGCGAACTGTTATTTTCTCACTCTTCAGTAATTTGCCTTCGCTCATGACATGAACCAGGTACAAACCAGCTAAAGGAGGACAAGCCACTTGAGCCTCTTCTAGAGAGCAAACGTTTTCTTGTAAAACCAACTGACCCGAAAGATTATAGACATATATCTGATAGTTCGTATCGTCAGCAACGGGAGGCATATCCTTTTGAATGGTAAGGTAGCTGCCTTTCTTTAGGATAGTAGGATAAATAGCCACTGTTGCCGCATCACAATTATGACTAAAGGTATAGTCAGCTGTGTAACGCACCTGCTCGCCACCATTACGGGTGTATGATACTCTACACGAATAAGTGCCACACAGGGTTTTATCACCAGTGTAATACTTTTGCATGGTAGCCCCTGGTATCTCAACTCCATTGCGGGACCATTGATAGCGCTCGTAAATGTTATTTTCGTTATTGATAAATATGACATAACCCCATTTACACATGACTGTTATGTTGCTACCAATACTACCATAAAGAGCTGGAGGCGAAACTAAATTATAATTACCCCTAGAGGTGCCATTGATATCCCAATCAGCTATAACACTTATGTTATCCCCAATTTTATTACTTGCAAAGGTAGCGGTATATCCAACACCTAGGTCATCACCTGGCAAAACCCCATCTAACTTGTAGTCTTCTATGATAGCTCCATAGGTTCCATCACTTTCTTTATCTAAGACTCGTGCATCCGTTACATATACATTTTTAGGTTGGATATCACCCTTAAAAGAAGGCGAACTAATTATGTAATTACCGGCATCAGGCCCTGCGATACGAAGATCGGTAGTCACCGTTTTTCCTTTACCCACATTCACATCCGCAAAATAACCGACTGCGTCACCATCAAGTGATACTTGGTCGTTATTTAATAAACCTACAAACGTTACATTCGACAATTGAGCCAAATTACTTCCATTATAGGTTTTGGTATCTACCGTTGCATCTATAGTTAGGGGAGCTGGAGTTATGGCTAATTGTGCGTTTTCGAACTGATAGTCGTAATTAGTATTATCACCCCCTGAAATGATTATATCGTAGTTTCCAACTTTAGTGCTTGATGAGGCCACTGTATTAACTGTTGGCAACTGGGTAAGAACCGCTTCACTCTCGCCAGGAATAAAACCTGTTATAGAATAAGGTAAAGCAGGATTAGCCTGTCCATATACCCTTGTTTGATTAGGCGTTGTGACTAACAGCGTTGCCTTTTCAATTGTGTATATACCCAAACGATGCACCAAATGGTAATTATCGCCTCGTCCGCCCACAACAATAATATCGTAACTTCCAGCATTTGATTCTTTAGTAGCCACACAACTGATAGAAGGCACTTCTAACAAATTTAAGATATTCTCACCTTCACCAAACCCCTTAAACTCATAAGTTAAAAAAGCAGGTGTATCACCATAAGTTACTGTTTTGTTAACTGGAATAACTTCTAAATTAGCTGGTGATATGCTGCCTTGGAGAAAGTAGCGGTATAAAAACAAATCATGTTTTTCTGATAAGACCGTAAGATAGTCACTCCTAATAAACCAATCACCCACATTTTTATCCGAATAAAAAGCTGGTTCCATATCAATTACAGTCAAAAGATCTTCAGGCACTGAACCTTCAATCTTATCAATAACTACATGAGCCACATTGGTTCCATCATAATCTTTTGTGGCAGAACCATATACCGTAAAATGCGGAAGAGTATTCAGATCTATAACAGGATTCTCTAAATATTTACCCCTGCCCTTTCCACCAATAATCCATCCTTCTAATCCTGGCGTAGTACTACCTGGTTCACCAGCAAGTACACGGTAATAAGCGATGTCTAAATTGCTTATCTCTGTTTGGTTATCATAACGTCCCAATTCATAATCGCGCCAATACCCTTCATCACCAGGCAAAACAAAAGTCAGAATTTTATTATCAACAAAAGCCTCAGCACCAATATATAGTAAATCAACAGGAAGCTCTACGCCTTCCAGACGATTATTAATAAAGGCACCTTCGCCAATACGGTCAAGCAACGAACCCTCTTCAAATAGTACACTTGAGATGCGGTTGTCGCGAAATGCTCTACTTCCTATAGAAGTAAGCGATTTAGGCAAATCTAGAGATTGTATTATATTGCCTTGAAACGCAAAATTATCAATAAAACGTAGGTTAGACTCTTTTTCAAAAGTGATGGTTTTGATGGAGTTATCCTGAAAGGCACTCCACCCAATATTCTCAAGGCTAGCAGGAAATGACAAACTCGAAAGTTTGTTTTCTTTAAAAGCATACTCTCCTATTTCAATGATGCTAGATGTGCTCTGGAAACTGATATTGGTAATGTTATTTTTATAGAAGGCATAACCTTGAATAATAATAAGTGAGGCTGGTAAATCAAGTGTTTTTATCCTATTACCATCAAAAGCATGGGCACCAATAGTATTAAGCACACTATTAGCAGGAAAGGTAATGGTGGTAATATCTGAATCTACAAAGGCATAAGGACCTATGTTTTCTAAAGAGGCTGGTAAATTAACATAACTAAGCCTACTCTCTTTAAAAGCTGCTTCACCTATGGTTTTCAGATTTCCATTGTCACTCAAAGTTAGTGAAGAGATAGGACTACCCACAAACGATGAAGCACCAATGGTTACCACACTTGCTGGAATATCTAAAGACTTAATATCATTATAAGCAAACGCTTTATCTCCTATCACGGTAACCGTATTAGGAATAGTCACAGCGGTGATGCGTTTGGCATAAAATGCCGATTCGCCAATGCCAACCACCGTTTGCCCTTGCAACATTTCAGGTATAACAATACTATAATTGTCAATGGGATACTGCGTACTGGTAATGATGCCATCGATAATGGTCACATCCGAATTGGTTAAAGTATAAGAGCCTGCAGCTTGCAGACTACATAACCCAACAGTAAGAGAGGTAAGTAGGAATAGTGCACGAAGACTATTCTGTGATTTTTTGAGTAGCTTAGACATTAAAATTAAGGTTTGGGGGGTTTTAAGCATGATAAAAGTAAATAAAAAAAAGAAAGCAAGTACGCTTTCTTGTTTTTTATTCTTCCTCATTATCAAATTCTTGATCCGTATCGTATAAATAATCGTTAAAGGGGAAACGCTGTGCATGGATGGTTTTCACCTCGTTATAAACCATCTGCTTAAACTCAACAAAATTCACCTTGTTTAAAGCAGAAATAAACACACATTTATCGGCCTGTTTGCCAATCCATGTTTGTTTAATCTCATCCAACGAGAAATTAATTTTAACTTTTTCGCTTAAGTCATCATCATCCTTTCTAACGTAAGAGAACGCATCTACCTTATTAAATACTAATAGGGTGGGCTTTTGACTTTGTCCTAACTCGTGTAAAGTTTGATTCACCACTTCTATCTGCTGCTCAAAACCTTTGTGAGACACATCAACCACATGCAATAGAATATCAGCCTCACGTACCTCATCCAAAGTAGATTTAAACGACTCAACCAAATGATGAGGCAGTTTACGAATGAACCCAACAGTGTCAGCTAATAAAAAGGGGATGTTATCAACCACCACCTTGCGAACAGTTGTGTCAAGAGTTGCAAACAACTTATTCTCAGCAAACACCTCCGACTTACTCAACACATTCATCAAGGTACTTTTACCCACGTTGGTATAACCAACTAAGGCTACACGCACGAGCTTACCCCTATTCTGACGTTGAGTCATCATCTGACGGTCAATCTTTTTTAAGTCTTCCTTGAGTTTAGAAATCATGGTACGAATAATACGACGATCGGTCTCTATCTCTTTCTCCCCTGGGCCACGCATACCAATACCACCACGCTGACGCTCAAGGTGAGTCCACATGCGGGTTAGTCGAGGTAATAAGTAATTATATTGTGCCAGTTCAACTTGAGTTTTGGCATGAGCTGAGCGTGCTCTACGTGCAAAAATATCAAGTATCAGATTTGTACGATCTAAAATAAGGCATTGCAAGGTATTCTCTATGTTACGCAGCTGCGAAGGGCTTAACTCATCATCAAAGATAACAGTCGCCACATCATTTTCTTTGATATAGGCCTGTATCTCCTCTAACTTACCCTTACCTACAAATGTTTTGGTATCTGGCATACCAAGCCGTTGAACAAAACGTTTGATAGGCTCAGCTCCAGCTGTTTCAGCTAAGAAAGCCAACTCATCAAGGTATTCATCAACCTGCAGCTCGGTTACTTCAGGCGTTTTCACGCTCACTAAAACAACACGCTCGAGGTCGGTATGATTTGATAGGTGTTCAATCATTGATATCGTAATTTACAAAACACAAATATAACCTAATGTACATAACAAAAAAAACCCAGCGCAGGCTGGGTTTTCAATATTGTATAAATAAGGTTACTGTAATACAAAGTTGATAGGCATGGTATAAGATACCTTCACTGCTTTTCCACGTTGCTTACCAGGTTTCCATGTTGGCATTGTTTGGAATACACGCATGGCTTCTTTATCCAAGTTAGGATCTACACCACGAGCTACTTTTACATCTACCACTTGACCTTTAGAGTTAACTACAAACGAAATGTAAACACGTCCTTGCAAGCCATTCTCTTGTGCAATAGGAGGATACTTTACAGATTCAGCAATGTATTTACGTAAAGCTGTTTCTCCACCAGGAAACTCAGGCATGTCTTCTACAATAAAGAATACAGGAGCAGCAGCCTCATCTTCCTCCTCAATAGCAGCTACTTTAGTAATTACTACTGATTTGTTTTCATTACTTTCTGTGTTAATCATCGGAGCGTCATCTTCCAATTCCGTATTATCCTCTACAATAATAAGTACATCAGCCACTTTTGGTGGTGGTGGTGGTGGTGGTGGTTTCACTTCCTCTTGCCTTGTAACAGGCATAATTTCTTCCTCGGCATTGGCGTCTGCTGTCATTTCAAACTTAGAAATTTCAACATCTGTAGAGGTCCATTCAAAAGCAATTAAAATAATTGCCAACGTAATGGTTAATCCCAGCAGCATAAAAACGCTCTTCTTGTTCTCAAGATCTGCCTTTGGCGACTTTTTTACTTCCATTTTGATCAAAGTTTTTGGTGCCTAAGATAGCTTATTATTATTCGTTTTTCTTAATAGATGCGACGGTGTAGCATCGTTTTTTTGAGTGGATAAAAATAGAATATAAAAATCAAATTCCATTCTTTTTGTCAGAGTTTTTAATGGATATACACGTTTTAATTTTTACAAACCTCTCACAACAGTCCAAATAAGCCTATACGAAGTGTCAATTATTAAATTATGTAGTTTGTAATCAAGACCTAACATTTTAGACTTTTTGTTGTTTAGACTGTTACTAAATTAGATTCTTAAAAACGTGTATTTTAATTTTGCATTCGCTTGCACGCATTTAAAATTAATATATCTTTGCACCGCTGAAATGGAAACGTCTTGGCATTTATGGGGGATTAGCTCAGTTGGCTAGAGCGTTTGACTGGCAGTCAAAAGGTCATCGGTTCGATTCCGATATTCTCCACAAAAAAGGGTTAACAAACGAATTGTTTGTTAACCCTTTTTTTATGCTAAATCTTTAATACAAAAACCTATAAACACAAAAAAGCACCTTCTTTGCAGAAGATGCTTTTTGATGTTGTCTCGCGAGGATTCGAACCCTGACTAGCTGGACCAAAACCAGCTGTGCTACCATTACACCACGAGACAAACTAAACCAAGTTATTGGCCTTTGTCTTAAAAAGAGCCCTTTCAGAAAAACAGAAAGGGTAATATAGTTGTCTCGCGAGGATTCGAACCCTGACTAGCTGGACCAAAACCAGCTGTGCTACCATTACACCACGAGACACCGTAGGCCTTTATTTAAAAAGCGATGCAAAGATAGGGAGTTTTTCTCTTCTTGCAAGATTTTTATTTATTTTCTTTAAACAATCCATTCACTTAAGTCTTAAGTATCTTGAATTCAACATCCTTACTGGCAGTAGGCACTGGGCCTGGAGCTAAAAAAAGCTATATTTCAATCTAAAATAGTCCAAAAAGGAAAGCTAGCGCCTGTAAATATAAAATCGATTAAATAGGATGGTAAGAACATTTGCACGTAACACTAACTTTTTTTTTAGTGAGTGAAGTGAGTGCATCGTAACACGTGGAAGACTACATCAAAATTACATCTGCCTAAAACACACCCTTGCTTAAGTACCATTTATGCCGAAACAGCCTAACGTTAAAAAACTTTAAGACAGATGGTACTTAGCAAAATATAACTATGTTTGTCTTATTATGAAGCATTTATCATTACATACACTTGTGGCGGTCGTAGTTATTCTCTAAGAAAACTTCGGCAACTTGATGTATCAACCATACTAATAGCAACCCTGCCGATAACGGCGGGTTTT
>QKIO01000344.1 GCA_003251015.1 Bacteroidales bacterium | reverse complement strand
TTATTTGGTTATATTCCTTTGTTATTTCATACAATCAGTGTGTTTCGTGGTGATACACCTCAAAAGTTAGACCCCGAACTTAAGGTTTTGGCACTGACGACGTTTTTTATTGTGTTGTTATTTGGTTTAGGTGTTTCTTTAAGTGGTTTAGTGTGATGTTAAAGGCTGAATATAAATCACATCGTTTAATATTCAAACAAGCAGGAGGTACCTCTAGAGGTGTGTTGCACACTAAACCGAGTTGGTATCTTCGTATTTGGGATGTTGATAACCCATCGGTTGAAGGATGGGGTGAATGTTCTATTATTCCTGATTTAAGTATTGATGATCGTCCTGAAATAGAGGATGTATTAAAGGATGTGTGTGTGAATATCAATACGTATGTTCTAAATTATCATCAAACCCTTGAATTGTGGCCTGCCGTTCGCTTTGCAGTGGAGACAGCTCTACGTGACTTATCCTTAGGTGGTAAACGATTTCTTTTTCCATCTTCTTTTACCCAAGGCGCTGATTCTATTCGTATTAATGGATTAATATGGATGGGCACGAGTCAACAGATGAAAGAACAAATAAAACTTAAGTTAGAGTTGGGTTTTACGTGTTTAAAACTTAAAATTGGTGCGCTGTCATTCTCCGATGAGTTAGCCCTTTTAAACGTAATACGTTCTGAGTTTAGTGAAGCTCATCTAGAGTTAAGAGTTGATGCCAATGGTGCTTTTCAGGTGGTTGATGCACAAACTAAATTGGATCAGTTATCCGTTTTTGGCATTCATTCCATAGAACAACCCATTAAGGCTGGGCAGTGGGAGCATATGGCATCTTTATGCCGCACAAGTCCAATACCCATTGCTTTGGATGAGGAACTTATAGGTATTACTGGCATCGAAACTAAAGAAGCCTTGTTAAATGCTATTCCTGCCCAATACCTCATTCTTAAGCCTAGTCTTTTAGGTGGATGGCAAGCATCGGACGAGTGGATATCCTTACTAGAAAATCGTACTACGCAGTGGTGGGCTACTTCCGCTTTAGAAGCTAATATTGGGTTAAACGCCATCTCACAATGGGTGTATGATAAAAAACTTAGTTTACCTCAAGGTCTAGGTACTGGGCAAGTCTTTACTAATAATTTGGCTTGTCCATTGGAGCTTATAGGGGAGTCTATGTATTATAATACGACTCTGGCGTGGGATAATCCTTTTATTCTTGAATAGATGAGTGTTCAGGTCTATGATTATGCGTTTTCAGGCATCACTATTAATGGAGTGCGTTATCAAACGAAGACTTCATTACTAGCTTGGTGTGCTTCAATAAAGAGTTTGGGTCAGGACGATAGTGAGCGTTATCAGTTGGCTTTGTTTTTAGAATCGTGGTTAGACGCTTCGTCTACCTTACAACTACAAACTTCGGGTAGTACAGGTGCGCCAAAGATTGTGACAGTTAATAAGTCTGCCATGGTGGCCTCAGCCAAACGTACCTTACGATTTTTCGATTTACAATTAGGTGGAGTCGCCTTGTTGGCGCTCTCGGTGCGTTATGTGGCTGGTAAGATGATGGTTGTTAGAGCTATGGTGGGTGGTTTAAATCTTGTGTTGGATGAAATTTCCTTACGTCCATTAAAAGACTCTGCTCTCAAGGTTGATTTTTTAGCGCTTGTGCCGGCTCAGGTTGAGGCCTGTTTAACGGATGATGAGTTGGCGTTTGCCAATGTTAAAACTCTAATTATTGGAGGTGGGGTGATTAGTCCAATGCTTAGGAATAAAATTGTTGCTTGTGGCCTTAATGCATGGGAAACGTATGGCATGACCGAAACACTCTCACACATAGCCCTTCGTAAAATTGATGCTGTGATGTTGCCTTTTCAAGTGCTTGATGGTATATCTATTGCGGTGGATGACCGAGGCTGTTTAACTGTTGATGCTCCTAGTATTTATCCTCATCTGCTGGTTACAAACGACCTAGTGGAGTTGCAAGGCGTTTCACAATTTTATTGGTTAGGTAGAATAGATAGTGTTATTAATACGGGTGGGGTCAAGGTGTATCCCGAACGTATCGAACAGAAATTAGCCTCTGTATTATCTACTAATTACTGTGTTTTGGGATTGCCCGATGAACGATGGGGGCAAAAAGTGGTATTGGTGATAGAAGGCGCGTCGAAAGTAGAGGATGGGTTTCATTCATTCCCTGAATTAAATCGGTTTGAGCAAATTAAACACATCTTTTACGTGTCTGAATTTCCTCGCACAGCTACAGGTAAGATTCAACGACAAGCTCTGCTATCGCTTGTTAGCACTCAATCTCACTAAAAGGGGAGTGCTTAAGCGTTAGTCTTAAAAAAGATGTAAAAAAGATAACAAAAGCTTTTTTTATACAATACTAGTTTCTATATTTGCACTGTTCAAATGCAGATAGGTTTATATGCAGATGTTTAAATACGTGTTTGAATACTATTAAAATAATTACTATTTGCTGAAACTTTTTGAGTGGAGGTATTGTATAAGGCACTGTGGAGTTTTCTTCATAAGTTAGGGTTAAGGTTAGGTTGAAAAGGAACGTTTGAAATGTCAAACGTTCCTTTTTTTTTTGTGACCTATTGAACCTTTTTTGTTTGAGTTGGTTTTATAGTTGGGTTTTTAATGGTTAATTAAGGTTTGGTTAGGGAGAGTGGTGCTTTTAGGAGTGCCACTCTTTTTTTTGTAAAAAAAAGAGGTGTTAAAAAACACCTCTTAGAAATTTATATCGTTTATTTCCTAATTTGAGCATTGAGTTCACGTTCGTAATTACTCATTAACTTCTGCATTATTTTGTCAATTTGTTTATCGTCTAATGTTTTAGTTTCATCCAAAAGGGTAAAACTAATGGCATACGATTTTTTATCGGCACCTATTTTTTCACCTTCAAACACATCAAACAGGGTGATGTCTTTAAGTAGCTTTTTCTCTGTTTTAAATGCCAATTCTTTAACTTGAGCAAAGGTGATGTCTTTGTTTATCAATAGAGCCAAGTCGCGACGTACCTCTGGATATTTTGATATATCGGTAAAACGAACTTCTTTTTTTGCACTTTTCTTCAACAGTACATCCCAACGTAGTTCAGCGTAGGCCACACTTTGGTTGATATCAACCGATTTAAGTAGTTTGGGAGCTACAATACCATACTCTAATGCTATCTTTTCGCCACTTAATAGGGTAATGCCTTCCGAAAATAGATTGTTATCGATTGGTGTTACTTTAAAATCATCCACACTTAAACCTAAGCGAAGCAAACAGTTTTCAACTTGAGTTTTAATATCGTAAAACGTGGTAGGTTGGTCTTGTGAGTGCCAGTTACTTGCTGTTTTATTTCCACTTAGGAAAATAGCTAAGTGTTGCTCTTCGCTGTATGTTTTAATATCTGTTTTAACACCATCGGCTTTTTGATAGTAACAATTACCAAATTCAAAAAACTTAAGGTTACTGTTTCTACGGTTAATGTTGTGTTGTAAAGCTTCTAAACCACCAAACAATAAGGTTTGACGCATGCTGCTTAAGTCATTACTTAAAGGATTGGCCAAGGTAACAGTCTGGTCTGTTGGGTAAGCACTTAAGTTTTTGTAATAAGATGCTTTACTCAAAGAGTTACACATTATTTCAATGTAACCATTGGCTGTTAGTTGGTCTGCAATTTTATTTTTTGTTTTGTGGTCGTCAGGTTTTTGTGAATACACAATGGTGCTATTCACTGTTTCTGGCATTTCAATGTTGTTGTAGCCATATACACGAAGTAGTTCTTCGATGATATCTGCCTCGCGCAACACATCAACACGGTAAGGAGGTACCGACAGACTTAAGCCCGCTTCTGTTTCGGCGGTGATGCCAATCTCAAGTCCTTGAAGTATTGTTTTGATGGTTTCTTTAGGTAATTCCTTACCAATCAAACGTTGGATGTTGTGATAAGTCACATCAATTTTAAAGTTTTCGATGGCATTAGGATAGATATCCGTCACCTCGCTAGAGATGGTTCCACCGGCTACTTCTACTATTAATAATGCAGCACGTTTAAGCGCAGTAACGGTCATGTTAGGGTCTGTACCTCTCTCAAAACGGAAACTAGCATCAGTACTTAAAGTATGACGTTTGGCTGTTTTTCGCACCGAAACAGGGTTGAAATAAGCACTTTCTAGAAATATTTTTGTGGTTGAGTTACTTACGCCACTTGTTAAACCGCCTAACACCCCAGCAATACACATGGCTTCGTTGGCGTTACAAATCATTAAATCTTCGTTTGATAATTTGCGTTCCACACTATCTAAGGTGGTAAATAAGGTGTCTTGAGTCGTTGTTTTTACAAGCACTTTATTGCCTTCAATCTTATCGCCATCAAAGGCATGTAGTGGTTGACCCAATTCGTGCAATACGTAATTGGTGACATCAACCACGTTGTTGATTGGATTTAACCCAATGGCTTTCAAACTGTTTTGTAACCATTCTGGTGAGTCTTTCACCGTAATGCCACTGATAGTCACACCACTGTAACGAGGGCATAACTCAGTATTTTCCACACTTACAGCAACTTGGTAATTGGTGTTGTCAACTTTAAAATCAGTAACCGAAGGCAGTGTCAGTTTAACGTTGGCATCTTTTAATTTCAGAAACGCTGCAATGTCGCGCGCCACTCCATAATGCGATGCACTATCTACGCGATTAGGTGTTAAGTCCACCTCAAAAAGCGTATCGTTTTCAACCTTAAAATAATCTTTAGCAAGCGTTCCAACTGTTACATCAGCAGGTAACTCCATAATGCCGTCGTGGTTGTTGCCAAGGCCTACTTCATCCTCTCCGCACAACATACCTTCCGAGTTCTCGCCTCTTATTTTTGATTTTTTGATGGTAAAGGATTCTTCCCCATTATATAATACGGTGCCAATGGTAGCCACCACTACTTTTAATCCTGCTCTCACATTGGACGCTCCACAAACCACTTCGAGTGGCGTTTCGGCACCTATGTTTACTTTGGTCACACTTAACTTGTCGGCATTGGGATGACGCTCACAACTTAGTACCTCACCAATGACTAATCCTTCCAAACCACCTTTAATAGATTGAGTTGATTCGATGCTGCCTACCTCAAGCCCCAAGTTTGTTAGTATCTCCGCTATTTTTTCGGGAGCTAAATCAATGTTAATGTATTTTTTAAGCCAGTTGTATGATATATTCATGGTTTTATATTTTTTAAATATGAGGTAGGATGGTTTTTCATCCTATTAAGTGTCTTTTTAAGGACTGCAAAAATAATCTTTTTAACAGCTAATCACTAAAATTGAAGCATAAGATTTTCAATGATGCTCTTGTTTTATTATTGAATATCACTTTTTATAGATTTAGGTATGGGAAGCTATACTTTTTTACACGGTTATGTCTAATTCTAGGAAAACTCACTTTCATAACAATTAATTAATCTGATAAAGTTTATCTTTGGAAAAAGATATTAAATAAATGAGTGTAAAGAAAAGATATGATTCTGATTATATTGAGTGGCTGGGAGGACTAAAGAGTCGTATAAAAAACACTCAAATTAAAGCTGCATTGTCCGCAAATAAAGAGATAATTGAACTTTATTGGGAAGTAGGAAAAGAACTTTATGAAAAACAAGAAAATCAAGGTTGGGGCAATTCTGTAGTTGATAATCTTGAAAAGGATTTAATATCAGAGTTTCCTGATTTAAAGGGGTTTTCTCGCAGAAACCTTTTTTATATGAAAGGATTTTATTCTTTTTATAAATCAGACTTCGAAAAAGTGCAACAACTTGTTGCACAAATTCCATGGGGGCATAATATTCTGATAGTCAGCAAATCAAAATCTGTTGAGGAATCACTTTTCTATTTAACTGAAACAATTGAGAATAGTTGGTCAAGAAGCGTCTTGGACATGCAGATTGCAAGCGAATTGTTTCATAGATAAGGGAAAGCTATTACAAATTTTAAAAATACGTTGCCAAAACCAGATTCTGATTTGGCACATCAAACATTGAAAGACCCTTACTTATTTGATTTTCTCACAATAAAGAAAAATGTTGATGAAAGAAGTATTGAAAATCAATTGACCAAACATATTACACAATTTCTTTTAGAATTAGGAACTGGTTTTGCGTTTATTGGTAGGCAATACAAAATAGAAGTTGGAGAAAAGGATTTCTATATTGACCTACTTTTTTATCATACAAAACTAAGGTGTTATGTCGTTGTTGAATTAAAGGCAAAAGGCTTCAAACCAGAATACGCTGGGAAACTGAGCTTTTATCTCTCAGCAATTGATGATAAACTAAAAACAGAATCTGATAATCCTACAATTGGAATCGTTTTGTGCCAAGAGAAAAACAAAATAGAAGCAGAATATGCATTAAGAGGAATTTCGCAACCAATAGGAATTGCCGAATATCAATTGAGTAGAGCTATTCCTGATGAAATTAGAAGTGATTTGCCTACAATTGAAGAGATTGAGAAGGAGTTGGCTGCATCAATATATAAAAATAATAGCAGAATTGAGTAATATTCGTAGGGCGTAGTCCATTCTAATCTTCCTGTATTTTGACAGGAAAGAGCAACACAGAAGGCGACTATACCTATTCCGCACGTTGACAGTGCAATTTTCAACTCTTTTTTGCGCTTAAGCTAAACGGGCTCTTAATATATTACAGTTTCAAAAAGCAATCAAAAAATGTCGTCGCTGAAGAACCTTTTCTAAAAACCTCTTCTGTTGGCTAAAATTGAGGAAACAATCTACGCTCAGAGAGTTAAGATTTTTTAATGTTACCCTTTTAGACTTAATTAGCGTAAATCCCCAGGGTAGAAGTAAGTCCTAATAATATTTTATCTCTACAAATATCCATTACCTCACTTTTTATTGGTCTAGGATAGTTAATGCTAATTTTATGCTTGAAAATGATGTATAAAAAAGCACTTATTTTGTTGTGTGTGGCGAACAATTGTATCTTTGATTTTTAAATGAGTTTCAATACATGGAAGAGACAACAAAGAATAGACCTTTAATATTGGTTAGTAATGACGATGGTATTAAAGCTAGCGGTTTGGTGGCGTTGGTAAATGTGCTAAGGCAGTTTGGGGATGTGGTGGTGGCGGCACCTAATCAGTCGTATTCGGGCATGTCACATGCTATTACGGTACAAACGCCTTTGTATGCCAAGGTTGTTAAGCAAGAGCCAGGTCTTACTGTTTATAAAATTAATGGTACGCCTGCCGATTGTGTAAAATTAGCGCTTAAGAAATTATTGACTCGTCAACCCGACTTGGTGGTTTCTGGCATCAATCATGGCAGTAATTCGAGTGTTAGTATTCATTATTCGGGTACCATGGGTGCCGCTCGCGAAGGTGCTATCAGTCACATTCCCTCTGTTGGTTTTTCGTTGCTTAGTTATCATTACGATGCTGATTTTACTTTAGCTGCTCAATATGCGCAACGTGTTATCTCGTATATGTTGAATACGGGTCTGCCTGATGGGACTTACTTAAACGTAAATATTCCTGATTTAAAGGAACTAAAGGGCTTGAAAGTAGTAAGACAAAGTGCTGGTCGTTGGGTTGAAGAGTTTGTGGAGCGCACCGACCCTCGCAAGCGCACCTATTATTGGCTCACAGGTCATTTCGAAAATTTGGAACCTCTAGCTACAGATACTGACGAATATGCCTTAGCAAATGGCTATGTGTCGGTGGTGCCTTGTCATACTGATAGTACTTTACACTCTGCTATACCTCAACTAAATAACCTCAATTATGAATTGTAAATGCAATAAGTTATACATCGGATTAATAATTGGTTTGGTATTACCCATTCTGATGTCTGGTATTCTCTATCATTTTCTTTATTATGGCGAATTAGATTTCATCTCGTTTATCCATCAAATGGTGGTGATGGGTAGTATTGGTAAATTATTGGCGATAAGTGTATTGCCAAATTTAATTATGTTTTTAATTGCCATTAACCTAGAGCGTTTATTAGCAGCTCGTGGCATTGTAACAGCCACCTTGGTGTATGCTATGATTATGTTGGTGTTTAAATTCTTGATTTAATACTTTAGTTATACAATTGTAAAATGCGTTATTATATTATTGTTGGTGAGGCATCTGGCGATTTACACGCTTCCAATTTAATGAAAGCTATTAAAGAGCAAGATGTAAATGCTGAATTTCGGTTTTGGGGTGGTGATTTGATGCAAAAGCAAGGTGGTCACCTGGTGAAGCATTATAAAGACACTGCCTTTATGGGGGCTGTGGATGTGTTGATGAATTTAAGAACCATCAAACGTAACTTTACCTTGTGTCAGAACGACTTAATGGCTTATCAACCTGATGTGCTTATACTGGTTGATTATGCAGGTTTTAACCTACGTATGGCCAAATTTGCTCATACCAATGGCTTGAAGGTTTTTTATTATATCTCTCCCAAGGTATGGGCTTGGAATGTGAGTCGTGTTAAAAAAATTAAGGCCTACGTGCATCGTGTCTTTGTGATTTTACCGTTTGAAGTGCCCTTCTTCGAAAAATATGGTGTTCAATCGGACTATACTGGTAATCCTGTGCTGGATGCCATTGAGAATAGACCACATAAAAATGAACCATTCCAAACATTTGTTTCGCGTAATGGCTTAGACCAACGCCCTAAAGTTGCTCTGGTAGCAGGCAGTAGGAAATCTGAAATTGCATATATTCTGCCTTATATGTTAGAGATGGTGGATAAATATGCTGAATTTCAGTTTGTTGTGGCGGGCGCACCTTCGTTTACAGCTGCCGATTACGAACCTTATATCAAAGGACGAAATGTGGCTGTTGTATTCAATCAGACTTATGAATTGGTGCAACAGGCTCGCGCTGCATTGGTTACGTCAGGGACGGCTACGCTTGAAACGGCTTTATTAAACTGTCCACAGGTGGTGTGTTTTAAAACCTGGGGTGGCAAGTTTATGGATTTATTGGCTAAGAAAGTCATTCTAAAAGTGCCATATATCTCTCTCGTTAACTTGGTGCTTAATAAAGAAGCGGTTGCAGAGCTGGTGCAAAGTAACTGCACGGCTGATGCGATTCAACGTGAGTTACAGCCTTTGTTAGAAGAGTCGCCACTTCGTTTTGATATGTTACAAGATTATGCCGAGTTGCATCGTATTATGGGGGGAGCTGGTGCCAGCACTAAAACGGCACGTCTGATGTTAGAAGCGCTTGATTTTAAAGCGTAACTATTTTGTTAGCCAATGAATAGTTTATTTTAAAGGAGATTACATGTTAGCATTGTTAAAAAAAGAAATGGCATCCTTTTTCAGTTCTATAACAGGAGCGTTGGTGGTGTCGGTGTTTTTAATCACCACAGGTCTATTTTTGTGGGTTGTGCCAGGTGATATGAATATTATTTTTAGTGGATATGCATCCCTTGAGCCTTTGTTTTATCTAGCTCCTTGGGTTTATCTTTTCTTAGTGCCAGCTGTTACCATGCGTCTATTTGCCGACGAACGGAAGGTTGGTACGCTTGAGTTGTTATTAACTCGCCCTATTAGTGTAAGTCGCATTGTGTTAGCTAAGTACTTGTCGGGTTTGTTGGTTGTGCTCATTAGTTTGCTCCCTACTTTATTTTATTATTTCTCGGTTTATTACCTCGGTAATCCTGTTGGTAATGTAGATGTGGGAGGGGTGATGGGTTCGTATTTAGGTCTTATCTTTCTAGCCGCTGTTTATGTGGCTATTGGTGTTTTTGCATCTTCACTTTCTGACAATCAGATTGTTTCGTTTGTGATAGCTGTGGTGTTATGTTTTTTCTTCTACAGCGGTTTTGATTCCTTGGCAACAGTACCTGGTTTAATCAAAATAGAAGGATTTATCTCTGCTTTAGGTATTGATATGCATTACCGCTCCATTAGTCGTGGGGTGATTGATAGCCGTGATGTGGTTTATTTTGCCAGCGTTATTTTCTTTTTTCTTTTTAGCACCAAAGCCCTAGTAGGCTCTCGTAAATAATACTAATCATGAATGTGATAAAGAATAAATTTAAATGGTTAGGTCAGCTAGTTTCTGTTTTGGCCATTATTTTAGTTGCAAACTGGATTTCGATACATTGGTTTACACGCATAGACCTCACCACTGAGAAACGATATACGCTTTCCCCAATCACCAAAAGTTATTTAGAGTCTCTGGATTCTGCCGTGGTGATAAAGGTTTTTTTGGGAGGTGATTTGAATGTTGGTTTTACTCAATTGGCAACTGCCACTCGTGAGATGTTAGAGGAGTTTGATGCCTCTGCCATCAAGTCTATTCGCTTTGAGTTTATCAATCCCAATGATGGGGATGCCGCCTCTAAAAATGCCATCTTAGACCAATTACATAAATATAATTTCGAGCCACAAGCTGTTTTTGAAACGGCTGAAGATGGGAGTAAAATACAATCGTATGTTTTTCCTTATGCTTTGGTGGCCTACAATGGTAAGATGGGTGGCGTTAACTTATTAGATAATCTGCCCGGTAAGAGTGGGGATGAAAACTTAAATATCTCCATCGAAGGATTAGAGTTTAAGTTGATGGATGCCTTACGAAGGTTGGCTATGACTCAAAAACCACGCATTGCCTTTTTAGAAGGGCATGGCGAGTTGGACGAGATGGATGTGATTGAAGCCACCGATGCCTTATCGGCCTACTATCAAGTGGAACGTGGTCAAATAGGTAACGACCCATCTATTCTAGACCCTTATAAAGTGGTTATCATTGCAAAACCTCATTTATCGTTTAGCGAAAAAGATAAGTTTGTCCTTGACCAATACCTGATGCAAGGTGGACGTTTGTTTGTTTTGATGGATGCTGTAAATATTACTTTAGATAGTTTACGTAGTAATAATCAGACAGTAGGCTTGTATTCGGATGTTAATTTGGGAGACCAATTGTTTAAATATGGCGTTCGTGTGAATCCTGTGGTGGTTGAAGATGTGCAGGCTGGGCGAATACTCATTAATGTACCTACCAAAGGCGAACCTAAGTTGGTGCCAGTGCCTTGGTTATACAGTCCGTTGTTGTCTGTTTCACCCAACCATTCCATTACTCGTAATATAAATTTGGTGAGAGGTGATTTCACTGGAACCATCGATACTACTGGTAATGATATGCACCTCTACCGTGAGGTGTTGTTACGTACCTCTCAAATGACTAAAGTCACTCAAACACCTGTGTTTATTAATATGATGGAGGTTAATAAACAGCCTGATAGAGCTCAGTTCTCACATTCTTTTTTACCCGTTGCTGTGTTGCAAGAAGGTGTTTTTCCTTCTGTTTTTCATAACAGACAAGTGCCAGCTGGTTTAATCATGGGTACTCGGAAG
>QKIO01000077.1 GCA_003251015.1 Bacteroidales bacterium | reverse complement strand
TGCAAATCAGCCCTTTTTGTGTTAAAACCGATATAGCCTATAAAACACAAGCCATTTATAGACCCATTATAAAGTGTACTTTTATTTTGTTCAGTAGTTTCTAATCCGTAAATTGCATATGAATTAGCAATTAGTTGTTGTTTCTCCTCAAATAAAACAAAGTACCATTACAACAAAATCCACCAAGTATAGGGTTTATGAACAAACACTTGCACGCCAGCCAATCTATTGTTGAACAAATAATTAACTCTCTCAACACAACTGCATCATTAGATGCTAAGATAAGCGAGGCGCTTGCTATGCTTGGTTCGTTCTTAAACGTAAATGGAATAGTCCTTTTGGAAGAGACGAGTAACTCACTTACCCCCTACTCCTATTGGTTTAAGGACGGACAGCACAATCCGCTTACATCGACATCAAAACAAGATTACATACAGCTTAAACAAGAATTGTCAACCTGCAACAACTCAGCGTTAACAGAAACAACTCTTTCTAAAACCATATTATTATCCTGGGGTTTAAAATCGCCTTATGTGATTCATATCTCAAACAGCTTTCATGAAGTTGGATATTTACTTATTGATATCAAAGATAAAGAGTTACATCCTGATGAAATAAGTTTATTAAACACGGTTATAACCCTTATTAATAATGCATTCCAAAATCATCGAATGCAAAACAAACTAGACACTCAAAATAACAATCAAGCCTTATTGTTAGAGATTTACAATCAATCCTCAAAAACCAATGACTTAAATCTTAAACTAGCCAATGTATTAAACGAAGTATTTAAGCACTTCGGATTATCTCGATTGCTGTTATTCGAAAACCATACCCATCAAACATTTGCCTCCTGTATTTATGAAATTGGTGATGACTTATCAACAAAAGTTGCATCAAAACTGCAAGATATCTGTTATCAAACACAATTAGAAGGTTGGTTAGAGCATTTACAATCCAAGGAACTGATTAATAGCGAAACAAGTGAGTGGTTATATATTGACTCCAAAAACATCATTACCCAAACCCTAAATAATCAAGAATTTCAGTGCGTTGCCATTAAACTAAATCATCAATTACAAGGATTTATCTTAATAGAAAAAAAAGACCTGAGGTTATGTCCTTCTCAAATAATAACATTACAAATTATTGCTCAAGCCATTGCAAGCTTAATCGACCGAAAGAAAATATACAATGAACTTCAGCTTAGCAACGAGCAAGTATTACAAA
Organism: Bacteroidales bacterium; assembly: GCA_003251015.1. Taxonomy (GTDB): domain Bacteria; phylum Bacteroidota; class Bacteroidia; order Bacteroidales; family Marinilabiliaceae; genus SZUA-582. The sequence continues at coordinate 1,812 of QKIO01000077.1, read as the reverse complement.
TAAATACAACATTAACAGAAAAAGAACGATTCCTTGAAGCCATACTTGAATCGGCACCAGTAGGTATATTATTGATTAAAGACCGTATTGTGAAATTTGCCAATAAAGTAATCAGTAATGCGGCTGATTATCCCTATAAGGAAATTGAAGGCATTCACCTTTCTCAATTATACATGGCTGGCAAGGAGAATTTGCAAGACATTGAGCGTTTTTACAAGGAAATAAACACCAAAGGCTTCTCAACCATCACAACCAGTTTTAAGAAAAAAGGTGGAGAATTAATACTCTTACGTATCCTTGGGAAACCAGCTCCTAAAACAATGTTAGACGATGCCTATTTATTAATTGCCGAAGACATTACCAACATACGAAAGGCCGAGAATAGTTTAAAAGAGAGCGAAGAACGCTACCGTAAAATTATTGAAACCACGGCAGATGGCATCTTTATTTTTAACGACGCTCAAGAGCTTATCTATATCAACGAAGCTGGACAGGCACTTTTAGGTTATCAATTAGATGAATTACCAGAAGTATCCAGCGAAGGCATTTCGCCATACCCTGGGTTTTTAACGCGCTTCAAAAAAGCACTATTAACACTTCGAAGTGGATTGAATTACACCAGTGACATACAGCTGCACACCAAAACCAATGAAACAGTGTATGTAAATGTATCCGGATCACACATCAGCATCAACGGTAAGATGCATTATTACTTTTCATTACGCAATATTACCCGCCGTATTCAACATGCGGCCGCACTTAAACAAAGTGAAAAGAAATTTAGAGCGCTAACAGAAAACTCCCCTGATCACATCTTACGTGTTGCAGAAGATGGCGCTTTACTGTTTTGTAACCCTTCCTTCTTAAACGAATATGGCTTACTCCTAAGTGATACTATAGGCCTAACGATAACCCAATTAAGTTCCATTCCACATAAACTAAAACTAGAATTAAGCCAAGCATGTAAGCAGGTGGTTGTATCTAAAACAACGGCATCGATTGAAGTGGAATTTACAAGAAAAAGAATATCCTATGCCTTTGACTGGACCATAACACCTGAAATGGATGAGCAACAGAACCTCGTTTCGTTACTATTGGTTGGTCGTAATTTCTCTTTACGAAAACAAGCTGAGCAAGAACTGGTTATTGCAAAAGAAAAAGCGGTGGGTGCAGACCGACTCAAATCCGCATTCTTGGCTAATATGAGTCACGAAATTCGTACCCCGTTAAATGCAATTGTAGGTTTCTCAAACCTCTTAAAGGAAAAAACTCTTTCTGATAAGGAAAGAAGTGAGTTTATCGATATCATTAGTAATAGCTCCGACAATCTGTTAACCCTCATTAATGACATTGTTGACCTAGCAAAGATAGAGAGTGGTCATTTCACGGTTTCATCAGACAAGGTAAAACCTAAAATAGTACTCGTTGAGTTGTATAAGCTTTTTGAAAAGAAAATAGCCTTAGAATATGGCAATTCATTAAAACTAACCCTAAACCTACCTGAAGGGAATGACTTGCATACTACTTTTGTAGATAAAAATAGGTTACGTCAAATATTTATCAACCTTATAGGTAATGCCGTAAAATTCACACAAAAAGGAGAAGTGGAATTTGGCTATACCATTTGCACAAATAAGATTCGTTTTTTTGTGCGTGATACTGGCATTGGTATTCAAAACGACAAACATGATATTATCTTTAACCCCTTTAGACAAGAACACGAAAACACCTCCAAACTATATGGTGGAACAGGTTTAGGATTAGCTATATGCAAACGTCTTTTAATTGCGATGGATAGCAAAATACAACTGA
>QKIO01000284.1 GCA_003251015.1 Bacteroidales bacterium | reverse complement strand
CGTTAGAACTGTGACTTTGCTGATGGCTTCCTTCAGATTTGGGGTCACCCCCAACACCCTTGCCAATTGCTAGTTCTTCCTGTCAACGAGGCGAACTCAAGAACGTTTCATCTTGATAGCACGTTACCATGCCCGACATACAAAAAAGCGAGCATCTTAAACCTAAGATGCTCGCTTTTTTTATATCTATTGAAACTAAATTACTCCTCCATTTCAATCATCTTGAATGGAATATTGATAATGCTTTGATAGTCTTCACCAGCCTCAAACATATCTTCATCATCTTCTTCATAATACCAGTTAATCTCTACTTGATTGCCCTTTTTATGAATAAGCTCTAAACGCTTAAACACATCTAAAATACACTTTGATGAACTGGTGTTAAAATACTCCAACTGAATATTAACACTCGTTTGAGCCCCAGGACTAGCCCCATATTTTTCTAACCAATCAATCATTGGCTTGTAGAATTCAACTGAATTTTCGGGTATTGAACGCCCTTTTATTTCAACCAATCCATTGTCCCCATCTAACCTAACATAGGGAGTCTTTGGTGTTCCTTCTCTAATTATAGTTTCCATATTAGTGTTTATCCGGTTTAACTAATGTATACATCTAATGAAAAAAACAAATACTCATCATCAAACTGATGAAAATAATACTCTAATTTATTACCTGTTTTTCTAACAATATCTAAAATGCCCAATCCACCTCCGCCTTTGTCAGAGAATTCATCGTTACTTAATATATCGCGATAAAGAATTCGTATCTCTTCATCTGACAGGGAATTGACTTGATCAATACGATCTTTTATCAATGCTAATCGATCTTTTCTAATAAAATTACCTGTTGATATTCTATAAAAAGAACCATCCTTACTGAGTATGATCACTCCATAATTCTCTTTCATCTCTACAGGAGCAGTCTCAGGCGGAAAGTCCACGTGATGATACAAATTCTGTAGACATTCAACAAATACATTATAGACTTTCTTACGAACTCTATTGTTTTCGTTTTTTAAGTTCAAACTCTTTTCTATAGAATCCAAAGCTTCAGAAATAAGCACAGGCGTGATACTGCCATTGTACTCTAGCACAACATCACCTTGTTTCTTTTCTGAATACCAATGGTTTAGATCAAACGACATCTTGAATGTATGAATATCAATACAAATATAAAAAAAATACACATATACTATGCCCCTAAAATGTTTTACTTAAAAACAAATTCGTATTTCCAGCTCCATTTTGACCAGCAAAGACATTTCTGTGATAAAAGCATAAACATTGGAGTATTAAATGCCTCCTCCTTCGGTATAAAACGTATCGCGAGGCTTAAATTGTAATACCTTGGAATGAGGAGCCACATTATTAGTCACCCACACATTACCTCCAATTACTGAATTTGCACCAACGGTAATACGCCCTAAAATGGTGGCCTGTGCATAAATTACCACATTATCTTCAATAATTGGATGGCGAGGAATTCCTTTTATTGGATTACCATCTTTATCTAAAGGAAAACTCTTTGCCCCTAAAGTGACACCTTGAAAAAGTTTTACATTTTTTCCTATAATAGAAGTAGCACCAATCACCACACCTGTACCATGGTCAATAGCAAATGATTCGCCAATAACGGCCATTGGATGAATATCAATACCCGTCTCAGAATGTGCCATTTCAGATATAATACGCGGAATTAAGGGCACTCCAATTTGCACCAAGGTATGAGCAATACGGTAATTGGTGATTGCCCTAATGGCTGGATAACAAAAAATCACCTCTCCTTTACTCATGGCGGCAGGATCACCGACAAAAGCCGCTTCCACATCGGTAGCCAACACACGCCTCACTTCAGGTAATTGAGAAATAAAATCGGCTGCATATCCATGAGCCCTAGTTCGTTTATCCTCCTTATTAAACTCATCCGGATTAACACACGAAAAACACAATCCCGCAAAAATCTGTTCCGAAAGTAAAGCATATAATCTCTCGGTATTAACGCCGATGTAATAATGAATACTCTCTGGCCGAATGGAACTATCGCCAAAATACCCAGGAAAAATGATCTCGCGTGCTAAACCTACTATCTTTTCAAGAACTTGTATGGATGGCATCAACTGGTCTTGATAGTGACGATGGCATACAGACCGATAAGATTGCTCATTCGACAATTGATCTATGGCACTTTGAACCACTTCAGAATGTAAGTTAAATGGGGTCATACTACTTGTATTAACGTGTTAAAATAATTATTTATATGTGCTTTTGCTTGACTCAATCGTTCTTCGCCCTCTCCTTCAACTATTTTATAATTGAACTGATAATGTTTTAATTCGGCTAAATATAACTCAAAGAGATAATCTCTTAACGTTTCATTTTCTCGAATTCCATCATCAACCCAAGGTAAATCAGGCTTACACAACAAAAACAAATCTATATTTGATTCTCTAATGGCGGTATCTAACCACTGAGGCACTGATTGATACACATGAAAAAACCACACTTTTGTGACCAGTAAATAGGTGTCATAAATCACCATCCTACCATCATTACAATTATGTAAAAGGTATTGTTCGTATTGATGACGAGCAATATTTTCAACATCATCAAACGTATAGTGCCTACCAAGGTTTGTAATATAAGACCTGGCATGTTCTTCAACCATTTGACAATTATAAAAACGACTAAGCTGACTGGTTAGCGTTGATTTACCAACTGATTCGGGGCCAGTTACAACTATGTTTATAGTTTTATAACAAATCATTTATGTCGATTTTTTCCACGCTCTATAGCCCACATAGGCGCCAATAGTATATATCAAAAATAGAAAACTATATAGATACAATCCTTTTGAGTCAACGTAACGTTGCGCTTTAGCCAAATACATCACCATGGAAACACTATTAACAACAATCCAAATCAACCAGTGTTCAATATACTTTCGGGCTAACATCCAAGTAGCCACAATGGATGCAGCCGTAGTGAATGCATCTAAAAATGGCATATCAGAACTGGCAATATCTAGTAAAGCAGGCACATACAA
>QKIO01000224.1 GCA_003251015.1 Bacteroidales bacterium | reverse complement strand
AACTGCTTTGTTAACGCCATTAAATACCGACATGGCACCAGAGTAAAGCTGTTTGCTTTCGCGGATGTTTAAGTTTTCGTTGGACATAAAACACACAAACGCGTATTGCTCTTTGACTAAGGTTTCAGAGAATTTAAATGTTACCTCCTGTTTACCAGCTTTCACATCTATTTTAAGTACCTCTAAGGTGATGTCAGGCGTGTAGTTTTTGTCTTTTTGTGATGTTCTTAATTGAACTTCAAGTTGAGTAACACATTTGGCATCTAATTCTACTTTGAATTGATACTTAGTATCTTCTTTTAATGGCAATAACATAGCCGCAGACGTACTTAGATTTAACCATTCGCCATCAAATGGGATGGATGCTAATTTAAGCTCGCTTGATGCGCCAACTTGTGCCTGAGATACTAAGTTAGATGCAGTCATGATTGGCGTATTGGGGATGCTCTGACCAATTAAGTTTAATTCATTTTGAAGATGCTTGATGCGCCCGTTTTCAAGAATTTGAGCGGGGTTTATGTTTTCTGCCTTACAAATAGAAGCCGCCATACCAACAGCCTGAGCCGTGAAACCCGTTGTGGCCATCACCCTTGTAGAACCAAATGCAACGTGAGAAGCACTCATGATTCGTCCAGCAAGGAATAAGTTATTTATGTCGCGACTTACAAAACTACGATAAGGGATATCGTAAGTTCCCTTACTGTGCCATTGTGTACAACCCGATTTCTCGCTATATACACCATCCGCAGGGTGAAGGTCGATAGCCCAACCGCCAAATCCAACGGCATCATCAAACCTACTTTGACCAATGACATCTTGTTGTTTCATCATGTAAAGACCTTCGAAACGACGGCTCTCACGTTTTCCAGGAATATTACCCACCCATTCTAAGGTTAGGTCATCAACGTCCTCAAAGTTGCCCGAGTTTTTGATGTAGTCCCAAACACCATAAACCACTTTCCAGAGTTCATATTTAATCTCTTCCGTTTCATGAATGGTATCTTTACGACCGCCATATTCAAGCCACCAAAAACGACAACCACTATCTTCTTTTTCAATCACTTTATAACGAGGGATAGCCGTAATATCTTTTAAGGCATAATTAGGAGCCGTGTATTTAACCGGAGCAGAAGCACGTTTGCTATAAAAGAATATAGAATGGCCTAATAACTCACCGTAGGACTCGTCAGGCGCAAATAACTCACCAAACTCATCTTTTGTCTCAGCACCAATTCTAAAACTAGCACCAGCCTGAAACGCTACAATACCATCACCCGAAGCATCACAAAATAACGGAGCCGAAATGGTATATTCTGTTGAATTCTGAGGGTTAAATGCGGTTACAGATGCAATGGTTTTATCATCTTTTTTATGCGTCTCATAAACAAGCGTATTCAATAAAAGCGTAATGTTAGTCTCCGACAATACCTTATCCAAAATGATGGTATCAAATATGACTGGATTTATGACTGGATTACCTTCTTTATTTTTGTATAGGTTCTCTACAAAAATTTCATTAATAACACCCCCTTCACGCGACCAACGGTTGTTGTTGCCCATGTGAGAGGTAGCGCCTAACGCCCATAAACGCACTTCGGAAGAAGCATTACCACCCAAAACTGGACGGTCTTGTACCAATACCACTTTCATGTTTTTACGCGCTGCAGTGATAGCGGCGCATACGCCCGCTAATCCGCCACCAATGATTACAAAGTCGCTGTGTATTTCTTTTTTCAGAACCGCTCTTGGCGTCTTGCTGAATGTCTCTATATTTAACATATATGTCTTATTTTTTTCGTTTCAAATAAACAATCACTAAACCAAACGAAAGCAAGGCTGCACCTATCAGCGTAACCAGTAATTTTCCAAAATCTGCAATTATGCCTAAGGTTGTAACCATGACTCCAGCTGCAGTGATGGCATAACCAATAACACGTATTCCATATGAATTATCGTTGTCAGACTGAGTTTTTGCATCTACATCTTCGTCTGATGCTTTATCTCTTATTACTTTAGCTTCGGTGTAAACCACATACTGAGGGTCTGTTACATTATTTATTTTTAAGTAAATCTGTATAATAAATAAGATAATAGCTGGCATACTTACACCCAAAATCATTTCTTCGGCGCGACTTAATTCAATGCCCCATGATGGAGTAATGAACTTAAATACCAGGTTAATAGCTAAAGAAATTAAGGTAGCTGCTAGTATGGTTTTGCCATTCTGACGTTTTGTAAACAAAGACCAAATAACGGGTAAATACAAAGGCACACCCGTTAAGGCTCCAACGCTAATTACCACGTTGACAATACCGCCCATTTTTTGAACCATTAGCGCTACCATCACTGCAAATACACCAAAAGCAATGGTGGAGTAACGTGCCACTTTCATCAATCTTTGGTCTGAGCTATTAGGAGCTAGCGGTTTGAATATGTCATTGGTAAATACACCAGCCGAAATATTTAAGGTGGCATTTAATGAACTCGCAGTGGCAAAAATCATACCTCCTAACATAAGTCCTAGCATACCAGCAGGTAGTGCTTCCTTACACATCATTAGATAGGCGCCCTCATCGGCTAAACCACTGAGTTGTGGATTATATACACGGTATAACATAGGAGGTAACATCCAAAGGATGGGAGAAATCAAGTATAAACTACCAAATAAGTATCCCGTTTTTTTTGCATCCTTAGGTGTGGCAACACTGGTGTAACGTTGTACATACGCCCAGTTTCCTCCAAGAAAAAAGAGGTTGTATAAACCAAATGCTAATATAAATCCCCATGTATATTCTCCGTTTACTAGGTTGAAGAACGTTTCGGGTGAGCTGTTAATTAATTCACTTACGCCACCTACCTTACCAAAAGCTAAAGGTACTACGATAACAACAGCAACCGTAAGTATTACAAATTGTAATACATCAGTGATTACCACAGCCCATAATCCACCAATGGTAACATATAAGATGCTTAAACCACCTAAGGCCAAAATACAATATTCAATAGGGAAACCAGTTGCTACTTCTACGATTTTAGCTACAGGATATAAAAAGGAACCTGTGGTAAATAACGATACTAACAAAAATAGGTAAGTGTAAATCTTCTGTACGTTTCCTCCTAAACGAAGGTTGATGTACTGAGCAGCTGTTAATACCTTATTCTTACGCCACATGGGCGCTATGAAAAATCCAACCGCAAAACCGGCTAAAGCCATCGACCATTGAATAGAAATGGATACCATTCCATGCGTATAGGCAATGGAGCCCCATACCACAAATGTGCCCGCAGAGAAAAAGCCCATAAACAAAGAGAGGCCATTAATCCACCAAGGTACTGCACCACCGGCTGCAAAAAAGGAATTCAGATTCTTACCAGAGCCTGAAAATGAAATTCCCGTAATTAGAACTAAAACGGAGAACAACACGATTGTTATCAAATCAATTGTTAACATACTTACTATTTATGAAATTGTTAATATTTATCTCTACAGTTACTTTATAAAGGTATTTTCATAGTTTAATTAGTGCTAAACTATATTGTTTACTATTCAAACGAAATGATTTTCACGGGTTTGTTTTCGGAAACGTTTTCGGAAACGTTTTTATTTTCCGAAAACGTTTCCGATATTTGTGCTTTTATTCAATTTAGGTATTTAAATTGAATGAAGGATTAAGTGTCCTTATGAAATATAATTATGAAACACATCACCATAAAAGACGTTGCTAAAAAATTAAACTGCTCGGTATCTACTATTTCTAGAGCTTTTAACAACAAGTATGATATCAAAGCTGAAACGCGAGATAAGATTTTAATGACTGCACGCGAAATGGGGTATAGTCCTAATCCCATTGCACAACGATTGGTGCAGCAACGCAGTTATACCATTGGTGTGGTGGTGCCAGAATTCGAAAATTCATTCTTTCCTCAAGTCATTATGGGGGTGCAAGCCGTGTTGCACGAGCGTAACTACCAAGTATTAGTGATGCAGTCCAACGAAGATGTGGAGATGGAATTAAAAAATGTGAAGACCCTGGTTGGTAATATGGTGGATGGGTTAATTGTGTCGTTGAGTGACGAATCGGCGAATGTTGATTATTACCAAAAACTCATTGACCTAAAGTTACCCATCGTATTTTTTAATCGGGTATCTAAAGAACTTAATACCTCCAAAGTTATCTTCGACGATTATAAATGGGCGTTTTTTGCCACCGAGCATCTTATCAACCAAGGGTTAAAAAACATTATCCATTTGGCCTGTCCTCATAACCTAGGATTTGCAAAAGATAGAATACGTGGTTTTAAGGATGCACATATTAAATACAAGCTTACGCCAGGTAAAATAGTAACCTGTGGTTTTAGTACCGTAGAAGGGGAACGACTGGCCGAGCAATTAATTGAAAAGGGTGAAATACCAGATGGCATCTTTTCATCCAGCGACTTTAGTGCCATTGGTGCCATGAAAGTGTTTCGGAAACATGGTTTTAATATTCCAGAAGACATCAGCATTGTGGGC
>QKIO01000008.1 GCA_003251015.1 Bacteroidales bacterium | reverse complement strand
TAATCCTACCGAAGTGTGCTCATTGGGTTTGACACCGACTACTTCTACCACTACAATGACAGTGATTGGTGATGTGCTGGTGGTGTTGTTGATGAAAAAAATAAAATTCTCCAATGCCGATTATGCCAAACGCCATCATGGCGGATACCTAGGTCATAAGTCAAGAGCCGCTGCTAGCAGTGAAACAAAAGACTAGTATATTCTAGCTTATCATATTTATTAATTTCTAGACTCACCATATTATGAGAATTAAAAAAGAGAATACCATTGGTTTAATGATTGATTTTCAAGAGCGTTTATTTCCTCATATCCATCAAAACGAACTCTTAGATAAAAATGTACAAATTCTAATTAGTGGACTTAAAGCCCTTGAGATACCAATTTTGGTAACTGAGCAGTATAAAAAAGGCTTGGGCGAAACCATTGATAGTATTGCTCAGTTAGTTAGTGATTGTAAGTTTACCGAGAAACTGGCTTTTAGCTGTTGTGACGAACCTAAAATCATTGAGCAGGTTGAGTTAAGTACTAAACGTAGTGTTATTATTGCTGGTATTGAATCTCATATTTGTGTGTTGCAAACCGCCATCGACCTTCAAGAACGTGGGTTTACACCTGTTGTGGTTGAAGATTGTGTGTCTTCTCGCACGTCAGAAAATAAACGCATTGCAATGGAACGTCTTCGTCAAGAAGGTGTCATTGTGACCTCTTACGAGTCTATTCTTTTTGAATTATGTCGTTATGCTGGTAGTGATGCTTTTAAAGCCATTAGCAAATTAATAAAGTAATTACCATATCTTTTTAGGAGCCACTAAAGACTATTTAGTGGCTTTTTTATTTTTCTTGATTATTGATTTTATGAGACGCGTCTTTGGGATAGGTGAAACGGTGTTGGATATTATTTTTAAAGATGATAAACCGGTGACCTCCACAGCTGGTGGTAGTGCTTTAAATACTTGCGTTTCGTTGGCTCGTATGGATGTCGATGTGTTTTTTATCACCGAAATTGGTAACGATAAAGTGGGTGATATCATCGTTCGTTTTCTTGAAACCAATCACCTTTCGCCACAGTATATTTGTCGTTTTAGTCAGGGACAAACAGCTTTGGCTTTGGCTTTTCTTGATGATAACAACGATGCGTCTTACGATTTTTATAAACACTATCCATCCCAACGCCTACAAGGTGTTATTCCTGATTTCACAAGTGACGATTTAGTTGTTTTTGGTTCCTATTTTGGCTTAAATCCTCAAATTCGTCCGCAGTTATTGCGTTATCTTTCTAAAGCCAAACAAGCTGGTTCTATTATTATTTACGACCCTAACTTTAGAAAACACCATTTGGCCAATCAAGCACAGTTGTTGTCTGTTATTGAAGAAAACTTTTCGTTAGCAACCATCGTACGTGGGAGTGATGAGGACTTTTTTAATATTTGTGGATTAAAAGACCCTTTTCAGGTTTATGAGCGTGTGAAGCCATTTTGCACCAATCTAGTTATTACCGCCAACGCCAATGAAGTGCTAGTCTTTAGTGCTAATGAGGTGTATCATTATCCTGTACCTACTCTGCAGCCTGTTAGTACAATAGGAGCGGGTGATAATTTTAATGCTGGTTTAGTGTATGGTTTAATCGAAACTAATATCCATAAACAAACGCTATCTAAACTATCCAAAACCTCTTGGGATGTGTTAGTTAACTATGGTATTTGTTTCTCGGCGGAAGTCTGCTCTCAGCTCGAAAATTACCTTCCCATCGATTTTAAAAATCGGATTAATACTTCTTTGTAAAATGCACTTACAATGGTGGTGGGTGTCATGCTGAAATTTAGCGCTGTATAGATATATCAATTTAAATTTTAGTATTTTAGCTAAGTGAAAAAAGAAAAAGACATAGGACTTGATTTTATCGTTGATAAATTAACGAATTCCATTGAGAATGTTATCACTGGTGATAGCTTTTCGACAGACATCAGCATTGTTGGAAAAGTAGATTTAAAATCAATTACCCAAAAGAATGGTTGGCTTTTTAATTGGGCAGAAGAATACAGACACCCCGAAAGAGATGTTTATAAATTGACTATTGTTAATAATCAGACAATTATACAAGGATTGATATGTTTGGAAATAAAGCAAGACCATGTTTTTATGCACTTGGTTGAAAGTGCACCATTTAACAAAGGAAGCATTAAGGTATATGCAGGAGTGTCAGGAAACTTGGTCGCTTTTGCGTGTAGACTTTCTTTTCAACGTGGACATGAGGGGAATGTATCATTTATTTCAAAAACTCAATTAATTGACCATTACGTTGAATCTTTAGGCGCAATTCATTTTGGCGGAAGACTAATGATTATTGACACTCAAGCTTCATTGAAATTAATAGACAAATATTTTAAAAATTCATAAGATGAAAAGGAAGAGAGAATTGGATGTGGATTTTATTGGAGGACAAGAGCCACTTACAAAAGATGAAGAGAAAGCTCTTAGTGAATTTTTTAGACAGAAAAAGGACAATGTGAGTAAACGTTCATCAAATAGAATGAAACTCACAAAAAGCAAGAAACAGAATGTCTAATATTAATGCACGAATACTTAATAATATGTATAATTCATGTGGGCTTTAGAGATAAGCGGTCGTTTTCATTCGCAGCAATATGGGTGATTAATTGACACATTTGCACCACGCAGTCCCTTACGAATTATACACCGTACATAGGGTTTTATGTAAACACCGATTATGTAATAAATGCTAGCTTAGCCCCCTCGTTTCTAGTTACATTTATAGGTTTACAATTTACCGCCTGATTTCTAGGTGTTGTGTAGTGATGAAAATTTTAATTAGTGTACTTTAGTACTGGTAAAATTATATAGTGGTAGAAAAATATACTATGTGTATACATAGTTGTTAGCCACCATTCAAAAAAGGTTCTACTGCAAATATAGTGGAAGGTATTAAATTTGCCCTATGAATATAACCGAAAACTTTTTTAATTTGATATTGGATTTTGGAGATGAATGGGTTGTAAAAAATGTTGAGACTGACCATAAACAGCAACACATTTATTT
>QKIO01000241.1 GCA_003251015.1 Bacteroidales bacterium | reverse complement strand
CATTGAAAGCATTTGATGAACTGGTAAGTCAAACCAGAGAAATTGTCAGACCGGGACGAAGTAACCCTAGAAATAAGAAACCCAAGAAGCTCTATTCAATGAATTACAAACGATTATGAAAAATTACTAACTAAACGACATTGATATACTATTGCGAAATTTAAAACCTGGTTAAAAGATTTACATGGAAACATTGCTACATTAAATAGTTTATGGGGCACAAGTTTTGCAAACTTTGACGCTGTAACCGTAACTCTTCCCATGCCCGCAAACTTACAAGGTGGTGCTATTTGGTACGATTGGATGAGTTTTAATAATTACCGCATTACAAGCTGGTTTCAGTTCATGACCAATGAGATTAAAAAATACGACAGTGATGCGCGTACCCACATTAAATTAATGCCTTGGACCTTTACTACAAACGATAAAGATCATGGCTTAGACTTTGAAGCCTTAACCGAACTGAGCGGTATTATTGGCTGCGACGCAGGTATGCAATACGACCACTCGTGGAATGCAAATGGATGGTGGAGAAGTCATTTTGCTTTAGACTGGAAACCGGCTATTATGACCTTTGATTTTATGAAATCCGTAAAACCAGAAAGCTTTATTTTTGATACCGAAAACCATTTTACCATGAACACCGGTTTTAACATGCAAGATCTAAACCAAGATTATGTTCGTATGGCGTATTGGTTAGGTAGCATGCATGGCTTAACGGTAAAAAATACATGGGTTTGGACTCGTAACGCCGATGGTAGCATGACACGTACTGCAGATCAAAGTAACATGACAGATATGTCACATCAGCCACAAACATTGTATACGATTACATCCACCTTTATGGATTTAAACGCTTATGCTGAAGAGATGGTTGCAATACAGCGTTTGGCAAAACCCATTCGTGTTTTTTACTCAAAAACATCATCCTTAAACGATAACACATATTTAGATAAGGTATTTGAAACGTATAAAAGTGTTTTCTTCGAAGGAATACCTGTTGGTTTTGTTACCGAGAATATCCTCAACCGCGGTACACATGATGGAGAAGTGGTAATTGTGCATAACACTAAATATGTAACAACGGCTGAATTAGCTGCATTGCAAGCTTACCTAAATGGTGGTGGCACAATTATTATGGGAACTAACAGTTTGCAAAAAGACCAATACGGACGGAACCTAAGTGCTTTAACAGCAGGTAACGGAACCATTATTAATGCGGCAAATATTGATGCTATTCGCACATCAACATTATCGGTCATTCAGTCTAAAGGCAAAAGTCCTGAGGTAACAGTAACTGAAACCAATGCTAATAATGTAAAAGGTTGTACCTGGAAATATATAAAGCGACCCAACGGCAATTATGTTTTGTCAATCATCAACCTAGGAAATAAAAATGCTACACTCACTTTAGGAGCTCAAAACATAACAAACCTGGAGATAAAAGATTTATTTACAGGTAAGGTGATGAATGCAACGCAGGTGCTTGCTCCATTTGGTGTTTTATTTCTTGAAATGTATGAACCAAGTGCTTCCATTCAAGTAGATGCCATTACTGGTAATACCATTCCGGCAAGTATGTACGAAGATGGAATCGTATCATTTACGGTGAATTATACAGCCTCTACGGATCGTGATATTCATGTGGATTTACAACGCATTACGCCCAGTAACTGGGGAGGTTGTGGTACCGTGGTAAAAACAGTGGCTGCTGGTTCTGGAACTGCTACGTTTAACTTTTCACCCAATGTAGCATTATCAAGCAATGATTTGTACCGTTGGAACATTTACATGACCGAAAAAGGTAAAAATTATACCTTTACCATATCTGGTACGGCCAGTAATAAAAGTGTTACAGTAACCCAAAAACCAGCCAACTCACTGATTATAGAAGCCGAATCGTTTACCACAACCGGAGGTACTTATGTAGATGGTGTTGTAACAGGAAATGGGGTAAAACGCGAAACTGCCATTATTAGTTATGTGAACAACGGCGATTGGGCCGAATATACCATAAACGTTACCGAGGCTGGAAGTTATTCGGTTAACTATTTGTACTCTGCACCTGCCGATGGTGGGCAAATACAGTTTTTGCTAGCCAATCAAATAATTGCCACAGATAACGTACCCGGCACAGGAATTGGCACAAACGACTGGACACAATACAAAGATCTAAAAGCTGCCAATACGGTATACTTCACACAAGGAAGCCACACCATTCGTATCCAAGCTAGCAATGCAAAAGAATGGCAGTGGAATTTGGATAAAATAACTTTAACAAAGGTTGTTACAACAGATATAAGTACTCAAGAAAGCGGCGCGCTGATGATTTCTCCCAATCCATTTGATGCCTATTTAACAATCAAAGGTGACCGCAACATGGCGAATGTCGAGATTAAATCCATGCAAGGAATGCAAATGCTTTGGCAACCAATACAAACTCAATCTCTCTCACTTGAAACTTCTTGGCTTAAAAAAGGTACATACCTGTTAATAATCCGATTTGAAGATGAATCAACTCAAATCTACAAGGTATTGAAATTATAACATGTTCAATTATTTAATTTTTAAGCCCTACATTATTTGATGTGGGGCTTTTTGCTATTAACCTTTCTATTGGCTCTATAACGTTTCGTATGGGTAATTTATCTTTGGGGTTATGAATAGTGAACAGATATTTGCATTAGCATTGGAACTAGATAATCCATGAGTAATAGAAAAGGTAACCTTAGAGAAAGAACAAGGCTCTACTTTTGGACAACTAAACATCCATATTAATTTTGAGCGCGGAGCTAAGTTTAAAGATGAGTTTGGTGATTTTAATCCTGTTCATGACACAAGTAACCACCGATGGCAGCATCTTAACTTTTTTCAGCACAAATATTACATTCATGCTCGTGTTCCTCGTGTCAAGGACAAATCTGGTAAAGTTAAAACGGTTCAAGTTCCGTGGGCGCGTGCAGGCAGTGGATTTACCTTGCTGTTTGAAGCCTTTTCCATGCTACTAATAGAGAGCGATGACTTACTTAAAGGCCATAAATACACATTTTTAAAAGCCTATAAGAACCTAAATGCAAAGAAAAAACAGGACTTGCACTTTCTGATAGAGAGCTATCCTACATTAGGCGCAGCCTATCGTTTTAGAGAACTTTTTAATGATGTTTGGCAAATTAATGATCCTTCCAAGGCAAAAGGGTATTTACAATTTTGGTGTGATCTAGTAATGAAGTCTGGCATAGAGCCTTTTAAGAAATTTGTAAAGACAATAAAATCTCATTGGAGTGGAATAACGGCCTATTTTGATAAGCAAGTCACCAATGGTGTATTAGAGAACAATAAAGTACAGCTGGCGAAAAGGCGAGCTAGATGGTTTAGAAATACAGAGAATTTTATTAATATGATTTACTTCTTAACCGCAAAACTCAAATTCGACTACCCACTGTATCCGTTATAGAGCCAAAAAAAGGATGCCTTAATTGGCATCCTTTAAAAAAATTACGTATTTATTATTTCTTCTCCGTAATAGAATGAGATGCTGTAGCCTCTTTACTACCTCCTTCTCCCTTTGCTACGTGAGTTAATACCCTCCAAGATTTAAACCCTCTAATGCATTGATAATCAGCAGTCACATACTCATGAGTTAAGCCCCATCGTAAAATTTCAGTGGGCTCTAATTCATTGTCAGCAGTACGATTTAAACCAATTGCATGCGGAGCTCCTTTTATATGAGACATAATCTCAAAATTAATCCCATCAGGCGACCATTGTATTGTATTTCTTTCAGGCCCATCGGTGGTAATTAACGAAGCAATACCACCTTTGTAAGGCCATACACAAATTTCATGACCACTATTACTAATTGGATTGTAAGGAGATTTCACATAAGGACCTTTAGGATTATCAGCAATAGCAACACCATGACGTATTTGACGACCACCAAAAGTCATAGCCTCACCCATTTGTTCTCCTTTATAGTATAAATAGAATTTGCCTTTGTACGGTATTATGCATGGGTCATGAGTTTTATGGCTATCAAAATCACCTTTCTTCTCTACTAGAAAACGATTATCTTCTGTACCTTTCCAAACACCATTAGTTGCAGGGCTTAGAATTGGACCTTCAGACTTAGTCCAAGGACCATCAGGAGAGCTAGACCAAGCTAAAGCCACCTCTTCAATCACTCGAACTACATAAGGAGACTTAACGGTTTGATAGCATAGATAATACATTCCATCCCAAACCATAATCTCTGGAGTAAATACAGAACGATCATCAAAGGCTCCTTTTTCACCTCTACCTACAGCCATGCCTTCTTCTTTCCAAGTTATACCGTCGGTTGATGTAGCATACCAGATATCACATCTATCCCATGGAAATACTTTATCCTTTTCCATGTCACCTCCAAAACCTTGGGTAGGCCCAGTACTCTTGGTATACCAAGTATAATATTTACCATCCTTTTGGATGATACCACTAGGATCTCTTCGTACAACACCTTCTTCATACGCAAAATCACCCTTCAATTCATAGGTGCTGAATTCAATAAACCATTCATTGCCAATCTTTGGCCATTTAAGTGCTCTTTTAGAAGCCGCACTCAAAAACTCTCTATTAGTAATTCCTAAATAGTCAAGCTCTTCATCAGTATACTGACTATAATCTTCGTCTGCGGCTTTTGGTTTTTCAGTCTTACAACTTGTTAAACCTAAGATTGCAGCACTCATACATAAAAAGATTAATTTCTTCATAATTAACTTTTGTTAGATGTTGTATATAATGTTTAATAATTCTTGAATACAAACATACTTTTTTTTATGCAATTAGTCACCCAATAAAAACAACATAAATAAACACTCTCATATGTATTAATATACACATATCTACCATTAAGCATGCAAAAAAAAAATCATTAGCCCTAACTAACTACTTAACAACAACTTTGATTAACCGATTACTATATTCATCATTTACCAATACTTAAGAATAAGCAAGAAGATAAAAACAAATCAGATGGATAACCTCTTTTGGTTCATTCAAATCTTATTGAAACAATACAAAACCATCTAAAAAAAAAACAATACCCTATTACAAAAAGCGATTTGAGTCATTAAAACTGAAAAACCATTACTTCTCTCAGGTTTATGGGAAATAATTTCCGATTGCTCCCGTACCTTTTCAACACAAACAGCACCACTAGGAGTAAATGCTCGATCACAATCATCGACATACAAAAAAGGCGATTCGAAGAAATCGAACCGCCTCTATTTAAATTAAGCATATTTAACTAGAACCCTATTGCTTTGGGTTTCTGTAATTCACTTTCGTAAAATTTACCATTTTGCTCTGTAAACTCCTCAAAGAAATGATAATATGAACCGTATCCACCGTGCAGATTCTCCTGCTCTAAACGAATATCTTTCCATTTTTTAAAGAATTCAGATGCCTCAGCTTGATCTCCTATCAAAAAGAAATAATCATTAGCACTAATTACTTTACCTGTTTTATCAGTCAGCTCAAGCGTAACAAAGAATTTCTTTTTTACACTCTTTAGCACTTTCTCTTCAACAGGGAAGAATGATTTTGCACTATTTTCTTCAATAGAAGCAACATCATAAGTTTTATTTGTCAACACTTTTCCTGCATCGTTCTTAATAACGAATTTAATTTTGCAGTCTTTATATGACTTATAAAAATCGTTAATTACCCAAATATTACCAACAAAAGGCTCATCATTGTGCCAACGACGTTTTTTAAACTCAAAGTTTACTAAAAGAGGTTGATACGCTTTTTGAACGAAATAATATGAATTTTTAGGTTTTGCATAATGATCAACAATACCCCATTTCATATCAGGCCCATAAGTAATGTAATGACACAAAGAAATACCACTCAAACTAGGTTTATCTCTACGGAAGTGCTCAATACCATTTTGAAAAATAATACCTTGTGCATCTTGAGTTGCATTAACAAACTCTTCCAAAGAACCTTTCATTTCGCTTCCAAACACATCCCAATTTTGCTGACGCAAACGAGTCAAATCAGCCCAATGATGTCCCCAGCTTAGTCCTGGAGGCCACATTTCATCAGCTGGAATGAATTTCTTCAAACTCTCTACTGAAGGCACCGAAGTAATAGCAAATTCAGGTACGATAGGAAAACCATCTGCTTCTGATTGATACCAATCTTCGTGCAACCATTTTCCCATATCGTAGAAATAACGCAATGCATGAACAGCTTCTTTAGGCTTAAAACCAGCAGCTTGACCCACGTGGTCAGTCATTGGTGAATCTGGCACATATGGTAATTTCACATAAGCCTGAAGTGAATCACCTAAACGCTCTAAGAATTGTCTTCCCCAATGAGGATCACGGGTTCTAAACATCATCTCTTCTCCACCTTCCATCATAATCAATGATGGATGATTACGACGTTCTTTGATCACTTTAACACCTTCATTAAAGATAGCAGCTACATTAGCCTCATCACTAGGTATGTTACCTGTACCTAAAGGAATAATATCATGCCAAACAGTCATACCCATTTCATCACAATATTGATAAAACTCAGGAATTTCTGGAGGATGCCATCCGAAAATACGAATGTTATTCATATTCATCTCTTTGGCTAAACGAATCAACTCCTTATATCTTCCAGGAGGTGTACGTCCCACAAAAATATCTGGAGGTCCCCCCCAACATGCAGAACGAATAAAGTGAAACTGTCCATTAATATAAGTTGAACGAGGGAAGGTAACATCTACATCCTTAACAAATCCAGGATTCCATTTCGATGTTACTTCTCTAATACCAAATGTGGTCTCATTCACATCTTGATTTAGGTCATCTACCTTCATCGAAATCTTAGCCTTGTATAAGTTAGGGGCACCCATATCCCATGGCCACCATAACATTGGTTTAGCTAAATTTACAGTATGCTTGACAATATGAACACCTGGCTTAACTGTTTTTGTAAACTCAACTCGCTCTTGTTTCATCTCGAAATTCTTACCTTCAAGAGTAGCTACAAAAGCAACTTCCTTTGTGGCACCTGATTTATTCTCAACAGTCATTTCTAAACTAACATCTGCTGAGCCATTTTCTTTAAGTGTATTGTTGGCATACACGTCAGTAAAACGAACCTTCCCAGAACGAACCAACTTAACCGGGCGAACAATACCAATAGGTGTAATATCTCTCCAATAGTCACCAAACCAAGGCGTTTTTTTACCTGCTACAAACGCATTTACCTGAGGAGGCGTATTGATTTTAACAACCAACATATTACGACTCTTTAAATAATCATGCGCATCGATTCTAAGAAATTCATTTACATTAAACGAGAACGATGAAAACACACCTTCGTGACTCCCTAAGTAATGACCATTTAACCATACTTCGCAGCTATAATCAACACCTTCGAATACGATATCAACAATCTCATTCTCTACACCTTCAGTTACTCCGAACTGATAAGCATACCACCACTCATATTGTTGAACCCATTGGCATTTCATACTATTACGTCCAAAGTGAGGATCTTCAATAGCTCCCGCTTTCCACAAATCAGTATACACATCACCTGGAACCTTTGCATTATTCCAAACTAAAGTTTCTATATCTTCAGCTGGTAATTTATGCAACCCTTTTTTTACACCTTCACCTGGTGCCATCATCTTAAATCGCCACTTCATACCGCTAAGATCACGCACCTGCTGCCCACTCTCATCATGACCGAGAGTGGTATTGGGCTGCGCAAAAGCACCTAACGAAATACAAAACATCGCTATTAAAAGCGAAATACTCATCCGTTGTTTCATAATAAAAATTTTTAAAATCATAAACCAAAACATCTTAAAACTTCCGTTGAAGCTAGTTTCATATTTGAATAGATGCTTTATATTTGAATCAAAAATAAGTAATAACCCTTAATAAAACAAATTAAATTACTGAAAATAAACAATAAACACAAAACTCACCAAAACAAACATCTAACATTGATATACAATTAATTAAACAACAATTGCACAAACCATAGTTAAATAATATAGACACAAACTCGCAGCAAAAAAATAAGAAGAAACGCACGAAAGGTAGGTTCTGTATAGTTTGATAAAATACAGAAAACATAAAAAACTGGGCATTGTTTACAAAAACAATGCCCAGTTACTAATTATTTAACGGTCAACTTAAGAGTAGACGATTCGAGTTTATCGCCAGAAACAGAAACACTAGCATCACCAGCGGTTCTAGTTGATTGAACTATAATCATAGCTCTACCAAAATAAGTTTTAACAGAATTAGATTTAAAAGTCTGGGTACTCTTAGCATATCCATTATCAACTCCCAAAGATTTAACAACACCTTCCACCTTGAAGTTAATAACCTTATCTTGACCTACCACAGGATTCCCTTTTGCATCAACTAACTGAGCAATAACATGCACTGCATCATAACCATCAGCAGTTAAAGTCGTTTTTTCAACCGTTAGCTTCACACCAGTAGCTTCACCACAAGTAACAATTTTGGCTTCTACATCAACTCCACCTACCTTTGCTTTTGCAACTAACAAACCAGCATTAAATGGCACTGCCCATTTATAGATACGATCAGGGAAAGACGATAATTTCTTAACACCCAAAGATTTATCATTCAAAAACAGTTCAACTTCCTCTGCATTACTAATCACTTCAACAATCACAGGTTGACCTTCAGAATAATTCCAGTGTTCATTAACATCGTACCACACCCACAATGCAGTCTCCCAAGCGCCTGGATTTTTCTCAACCACATCTCCAGCTTCATTTACAACATACTTAGAATCCTCCGCAGGTAACGAACACATATATATATGCGGTTTTGAACTCCATAAGGTTTTATACATATGATACGATGGTTTTGCAAAACCAGCTTGATCTAACAACCCACTTGGAGTGGCTTTCTGAGGCCAGCGTGCATTAGATTCGCCCATATAATCAATACCTGTCCATAAGAAAGTACCAGACACAAAAGGACGTTCTTCAATAGCTTTCCACTCGTGATATTGCCCTAGATTCTCAGTGCCCATCACTATTTTTGAAGGATAATTTTTACGGGCATAATCGTACATAACACGACGATAACTAAATCCAACGATATCAAGAGCATCTGTATAACCAGAAACAAAACTAGCAGAAGGTAAAATACAATTAGCAATAACAGGACGAGTTGTGTCTAACTCACGAGTCCAATCAGCTAATTTTTTAGCTGTTTCACCAATCATATACTCCGTTCTTGGCTGCTTTAAAAACTCTTCCTTAATTTTTTCTTTAGAGAATGGAGGTTGAGACCAAAAATAATTTCCACTCCAATCCATATTGCCAAAAAAACCTGTGGCCTTAGCATTTTGAGGGTAAGTCCACTCAATCTCATTACCTATACTCCATTGAAATACTGAAGGATGATTTCTATGAGCTAACATCGTATTTCTTAAATCAAAGTGATTCCACTTTTGAAAATGCTCTCCATAACCACGCGTAATATAATCAACTGATTGCTCTTGCATATTCTTACGCTTATCCTTAGGATAATCCCACTCGTCAAAAAATTCATCTTGCACAAGAAACCCTAACTCATCACACAACTGTAAAAACTCTTCCGAAGCCGGATTATGAGAGATACGAATTGCATTACAACCACCTTCTTTTAAAATCTCAAGACGTCTTTTCCAAACAGCCTTAGGCACAGCAGCACCTACTAAACCACCATCGTGATGCAAACACACCCCTTTGATTTTCATATTAACCTCGTTCAAGTAAAACCCTGTTTCTGCATCAAAACGAATAGAACGAATACCAAAGGTAGTAGAATAGCTATCTACAACAACATTACCTTGTCTGATTTCTGTAACTGCAGTATACAGATTAGGTGTATCTACACTCCACAAAGAAGGTTTATTCACAACTGAAGAACTACTTATTGTTGTATCACCTACAGCTATAACCAAATTCTTAGATTCTATAGTAGAAACAACTTTCCCTTCAGCATTACGAATCTCGGTAACAACATCAAAATGAGCAACTGCATTAGTGGTGTTACTAACCGTTAATGCAAGATCAACTTTAGCTTGCTCAGCAGACACTTCAGGAGTTGTAATGAAAGTTCCCCAAATTGGAATATGTAACTTATTAACGGTTACCAACTTCACATTTCGGTATATACCAGAACCTGAATACCAACGACTATCAGCATAACGAGTACGATCCACCTTAACTGCAATTACATTATTACCATTTTTAAGGTTTGATGTCAAATCAAAGTAAAATGGAGAATAACCATAAGGATGTTGTCCTAACTTCACCCCATTTAACCAAACTTCGGAGTTATTATATACTCCATCAAACAATATGTAAGTATTCTTTGTAGAATCTAACTCTATATTAAAGTGCTTACGATACCATCCAAGACCTCCAGGAAGATATCCAGTACATCCTTCACCATTAATTGAATCAAATGGAAAATCCACACTCCAATCATGAGGCAAATTCACCGTCGCCCAAGATGAATCAACCAGCTCAAAAGCTGAGGCGTCTTCTTCTTGTTCTAACGAAAACTTCCAATCAAAATTAAAATCTGCTTCTCTGTTAATAACTTCTTTTTGTTTAGCACACGAAGTAATAAATAAGGCAGATAAAAACACTAATACTATTTGTTTCATATCTATTAAATAAAAAGGTTTCTAAATAACTATCTGCAATATCAACTTAAATATTTGTATTGTCTAAAAAAGAGAGTGAACTATAACTGAACAATTGTATATTTACACTAAAATAAAAATAGACAAATAAACTTAACACTACAAACTAACTACTGATATTCTGTGAAATAGGTAAAATATAAAGTAGACAACATGACATTTAAAAACAAAACAATTATTTGCACAATAACACTGCTAATCACACTCACAGCACCCAACAAAGGAGAGCAAACCCGAAACTCTAGCAACATATTGGAAGCCTATGAAACTAAGGACTATTCTGATCAAAACATATACTTCTTAAAAAATAAACACATAGAACAGAAAAAAAACCACGACACAATAGGCTCTATTTCGACCCTATCAATGCTAGGTTACATCTACTCGCACCATGCGAATTACGCTAAAGCATATGAGAACTACTGGGAAGCCTTGCTTTTGGCTGATAAAACAGACGACCGAAGATCAACTGCCAAACTACACGAACAAATAGCATGGCTATACAGCTTTTTTAATAGAAAAGACGAATCCCTAGATTACTACCTGCTAGCATTAAACGAAACAAAGGAACTCATCAAGCTAGGCCTATCAACGCAATTAATATCAAACTATTACGGACTCACCACATACTACAGAGAAATAAACAATATTAACACCTCAAAAGCATACCTTGATAGTTGTTTTATGTTACATTATGCAAAAGGAGGTATAAACAACGCTTACTATCTACAAGCCGAACAAGCTTATAACTTACTCCTAACAGGAAATACACAACAGGCTATTATAAACATGTCACAACAAGAAGCATGGTTTCTAAAAAACAATGCCAGTTATTTAACAATTCTGTATTCTTTTTTGGGAGATGCATATAAAAAACAACTCAACTACAAACAAAGTGAAATCTATTATCTGGCTTCGATTCAAAAATCTATAGACCATAAAAGCCATGTTAATTACAGGCCATTGGTGTACGAAAAGTTATCCGACTTATATCAGAAAAACAACGATTATAAAAATGCGTACGCTTACCTATTAGAAGCTAAAACACTAAACGAATTACTCTACGACAGCCGTAGCCTAAACAACAACGCGTTACTCGAAATAAGTGATGAATTTAGAAAGGAAAAAGAGGTGCAAAACAAACTCATTCATGAGCAGCAATACGAAGCACTAAAGCATGAAGAAAAAATATTAGCACTTCAAAAAACCATTCTAATACTTTTAATTATATCAGGTTTATTGATTGCTTATTTTTATTTTCGATTTATAAAATCAAAACACAAATCAACACAACTGCTAACTATAAAAACTAAAGAATTAGAGAACCTTAAAAACAAGGAATTACTAAACTTAAAAAACAAAGAATTAGCTGCTTCTGCCTTACGAATTATAGAAAAAGATGAAGTCTTAAAGACCATAAAAACAGCCATGACTGATAACAAAGAAAAACTATCGGAAGGGGCTGTCAAGAACTTGTTTAAATCAATAACAAATACGAATTCAAACAATTGGAAGGAGTTTGAAGCTCGTTTTATTAGCGTAAACCCCTCCTTCTACCAAACACTAAACAACAAACACCCTCATCTTACCCAAGGCGATAAGAAGTTATGTGCTTTAATAAAACTAAATTTTAACAGCAAAGAAATAGCCCAACTACTAGGCATATCTGTAGAAAGTATTCATACACTACGATATCGTTTACGCAAAAAAATGAACCTATCTAGATCGACTAACCTAACAAACTACTTAGAGAAAATAATTTGACAGACAGTCCGATTTGCGGTGATATTAAACATCTTTCTTTTGCTCTTTAGCATATTCAGAAGGACTAACGCCATATACCTCTTTAAAACGGCTCCTGAACGTACGTAAATCGTTATAACCAACACGCCAAGTAACTTCGGCAACCGTTAAAACATTTTGCTTCAACAACTCAGCAGCATGCTTTAACCTAATGTTTCGAAGAAATTGATTAGATGTCTCATTAGTTAACGCTTTTATCTTACGATTCAAATACACCCTAGACACACCATAACGATCTGCTAAGTCTTCCACAGTAAAATCTGAATTGGCTAATTCAGATTCAATTATAGACATAATTTTATCCATAAACTTCGTGTCAGCAGGGGTATTACCAATAATCTCAGGATGAATCTCAATCTCCTTCAAATATCGAGCTCTCAACAAGGCTCTACTTGCAATTAAAGAAGCTACATTAGCTAATAAAACATCAGAACTAAATGGCTTTGACAAATACCCATCAGCACCAATCTCTAAACCTTCAACATGAGACTCATCCGTGTCCTTGGCTGTTAAAATTAGTACTGGTATATGTGATATTTCTTCATCTTCTTTTAATTGCTGACAAAGTTCAATTCCACTCATTACCGGCATCATAATATCAGTAATCACAAGACTAGGATAATGTTCACGACACATTTTTAAGCCTACTTGACCATCCTCAGCCTCATAAACAATATAGTCTACATTAAAAATATCGACCAAATGCTTTCTTAACTCAACATTATCTTCTACAATTAATACTGATTCACTCTTTTTCTTATTTACAGGAATTACAAATTCATTACCTTCTTTATTATCCAAAACAGATTCTATTTCTCTACTAAAGTCTAACTTCTCCTTTATTAGTAGGTTGTTTGATAAATGATTACAACCGGTTTGTAACTTTACAAAAAACACAGCACCTTTATCTTTTGCATTCTCACCCCATATTTCACCATTATGCAACTCTACAACCCCCTTACTATATGCCAAACCAATACCTGTGCCCCCAAAATTAAACTTGCTTTTATTTGAAGTTTGATAATAACGCTCAAATATCTTAAGCTCCTCCCCCAAATCAATACCAACTCCCGAATCTTTAACAGAAATTAAAACCTCCTTACCATCTTGATTCAACTCAACTTTTAATATCACAGTTCCATTACTAGGGGTAAACTTAAAGGCATTAGAAAGCAAATTATACATCACTTTCTCTATTTTATCAGTATCAAACCATAACATTAACTCATCCTGTGGATATTTAAACTTAAAACTAATATTCTTTTGTTGCGCCAATGGGATAAATGAATGATATATAACATCTAAAAAACTTATTAAATTTTGTTCCGAAGCACTTATGTTAAGTTTATTTTGATCTAAACGACGAAAATCCATAAGTTGATTTATCAACCGCATTAACACATTCACATTGTATTTAATCAAATTATAATAATGGTATCTGGCATCATTATCCATTACCATTTCATCTTTAATCAACTTATCTAATGGTGCGTTTATAAGTGTTAATGGCGTTCGAAACTCATGCGAAATATTGGTAAAAAACTGAAGCTTAATACTGGACAATTCTTCTATTTTTTTCTTCTCTAAGGCAGAAACCAAAAGCTTTTTCTTATTCCTTTGAATCAGTTTCGCATTACGATATAAAAAATAACTAATTATTAATATCATTATTAAATATAAAACATAAGCCCACATTGTTTTATAAATAGGTGGATTGATGATAATGTCGATAGAAATAGGTTGACTAACCCAAATATTATCACAATTTGACCCTTGAACTTTGAAGGTGTAATGTCCTGGCGGGATATTAGTGTACTTTGCTATGCGATATTGAGAAGAAGCTTTACACCACTTATCATCAAACCCCTCTAATTTATATCTATAATGATTTTTTTGGGGTGCAATATAATGCAAACCTACAAATCCAATCGAAAAACTATTTTGATTATATTTTAGTTTGATGCTCTTCAAATACTCTATAGATTGATTCAATATTATACTACCATCAACCTCCTGACAAGGGTTAATTAGGTCATTGAACAAATAAAAATCAGTAAAAAAAAGCTTTGGTTTAGTATTATCTTCAACTATACTACTAGAATTAAAAACGTTAAAACCATTATTTCCACCAAAAATAAGATCTCCGTTTCTACGTTTACATGCAGCTATTTCACTAAACTCGTTGTTTTGAAGTCCATCGTTAACATCGTAATTAACAATATGACCGTTAGCTGGATTATAGGCCGTTAAACCACTATTAGACGACAACCACAAAACACCAAAGTCGTCCTCCAATATGCCCTTAATCGAATTATTTGGTAAACCATCTTTGGCATTTACAATAGTAAAAAAACTTTTTTTTGTCTTTGGTGTCTGTTCAAAACAAACTAAACCAGCACCCATAGTGCCAATCCATAATTTCCCATTCTTAGCCTCTAATATCTGTAGGATGTAATCATTATTTTGGTAATCTGACTCTGAATTTGCCTTAAAATGCTCAAACTCTGGAGATGGTCTATTAATTTGAGCAGCATTAAGCCTATTGATACCTTTATCTGTACCAATCCAAAGATTTCCTTTACTATCTAATAACAAGCTCCTAATTATGTGAGAAACAATCGGCGACTTGGATTTACTCTTGGGAGTAAATCGCTCAGCTCTTTTAACATCTCCATCCTTACCAATTGTTAAGCGCAAAAGCCCTTCATCATAAGTGCCGGCCCACAATACGCTGTCATTCTGAACTTCTAAAGCAAAGATAAAACCAAGTGCCTGAGCGAGGGAAGAAAGTTTTTTCTTTTTTAATGTTTCAGGATTAAAGGCTGTTAAATAAGTATCAAAACTAGTTCCAACCCAAACTAGACTATTATGTTCTTTAGAATATGGCGTTTTCATTTCTTTTATAGCGTACGCTCTATTCTCATTCACATAATTATTAACCTTTAAATGCTTAAACCCATTTGTATAATTACCTCTCTGATCATGCAATAAGACACTAACTCCAGCCTCTTCTGTCCCAATCCACAAATTAGCTTTTGAATCTTCATAGATACAACGAATCATATTATTACCAACAGAGCCGGGGGCCGTACTATGAGAATAACACTTAAAGAGCTTAGGCCTAAGATTTATTGTATTGACCCCACCGCCCCTAGTACCAATCCATATTCTATTATTAATATCTGATGAAATGCTAGTAATTATATTGCTGCTTATACTGTTTTTAGAAAAATCGTGCAAATATTTATCAGTAAGTTCCCATCTACCCGTATCATTCTTTTTAAAACAACTAACACCATCTCTACCTCCAGACCAAACCTCAGAGTTTGTATAATACAAACTAGTTGAGGTTTGAAATGCTATCAAAGTGGTAGAATATTCTCCTGTAGCTAAAGGCTCGATTAGATTAATACTTTCACCACCTGCAATAATACCAAGATTGTAATCACATATTGAAGCAGCAGAAACCTTAAATACTTTATATTTAAACTTCTTAACATCTTCATAAGGATTAACAATCAATCGAGTATGAAGATTTGTACCCAACCAAACATTATTACTTTTATCTTGATGAATTGTTTTAATTGATTCTGTACTTACGTAATCAGGCAATGAATCTATAGGAATAAAATCTACAAACTCTATCTTAAAAGTTTCTCTGTTCAACTTCACCCTAGTATAGCCAAACAAATTACCAATCCAAACAAAATCAAAAGCATCAACCATCATACAAGTCACGTCGTAACTAATATTTCCTGACCCAGGTATATTTTCATTTAAGAACGTTGAAAATTTTTCAGTAACAGGATCTAATACACAAATACCCTTGCCATAAGTACCAATCCATATATTCCCCTTACTATCTTCATCAATGGAAATTATCATGTTACTACAAATACTATTTCCATTTTGGATACGATAAGATTTGTATGAATACCCATCATACCTATGAAGACCGTCTAAGGTACCAATCCACATAAATCCTTTACTATCCTTAAAGACACAGTTCACATCATTCTCAGGCAAATTCTCTAACTTTTGTATTTTAAATAACTCTGAATGCACAACAGTACTCTGAGAAACCCCAGTTGACAACAACGTCATTAAAAACAAGACATTAAAAAAAACAAATCGAAAAAAAAACATCATAACACAAACACTTAAGTACCGTTAGCGTGCAATATTAAATTCCAAAATAATACATCAACAAACGTTGAACGAACAAAACAAATGAAAAAAACACCAAAAACACGATACAAATATATATCAAACTAAATACTATTAACGATTATAATAATTTAATTTGCATGTCCGTAATTCCTCATAATCCAATATAAATGATTACCTTTGAGCAAACTACAAATTAAGATCAATGAATATCTTTACATTTACAGCTCATTTTTCTTCAGAAGAGGCATGTATAGAGCATTTTAAAGCTGAGCGAGA